>CAYHLN010000010.1:0-23321 GCA_964357505.1 Candidatus Woesearchaeota archaeon
AAGGCAATTGCGAAGGCCTCGGGTTTGAGCTCTGAGTTGGTTAATGAGCAGTTCAAGAAGATTGGTGACTTGGGGGATGTAGCTGCACTCGTTATTGGAAGTAAACGGCAATCGCCTTTGGTTTCTCGGGTATTGAGCGTGGAGCATGTTTTCTTGAGTTTGTGCAAGCTGGCTGAGATGACGGGCGGAGGTTCTGTTGAGCGCAAGATGGTTGTATGTGCAGAGCTCCTGACTTCAGCGAGCGTTGCAGAAGCTCGTTACATTATTCGAACGCTGCTTTCTGATTTGCGTGTTGGTGTGGCAGACGCGCTGCTGACTGATGCTATTACGTTGGCTTTCTTTGAGCCAACAATGGCTACTAAGGTACAGAATGCCTACGATTTGTTGACTGATTTTGCACTTGTGTTGAAGATGGCTTTCAAAGGCGCACCTACTTTTGAGCACGTGCGGCTCGTGCCGGGCAGGCCGATGAATGTTATGCTTGCAGTTAAAGCGGCAGACTTTGAGGACGCTTTCCGGATTTGTGGTAAGCCGGCGGCTATTGAACATAAGTACGATGGGTTTCGCATTATTATCAGTAATGATGGTAAGAATGTGAAGTTGTTTACTCGGCGGCTAGAGGATGTGACTCTGCAGTTTCCGGATGTGGTTAAGTACGCGCGGAATTACATCAAGGCAAAAAGTTACATTGTTGATGCGGAGGCTGTTGGTTACAATCTTAAGGAAAGGAGATACTTGCCTTTTGAGGCAGTGAGCCAGCGCATCAAGCGCAAGCACGGCATTAAGGAATTAATGGATACGCTGCCTGTAGAGGTGAATGTATTTGATATTCTTTATTTGAACGGAGATAATACGGTGCAGCTTGCATTTCTTGAGCGGAGGAAGCTGTTAGAAAAGATCGTCACATCTGAACCCTGGAAGTTACGGCTTTCGCGGCAGATTATTACTAGTGATATGGCTGAAGCAGAGGCCTTCTATCGTGAAGCTTTGAAAATTGGAGAGGAGGGCGTTATGGTGAAACATCTTGAGAAACCCTACAAGGCTGGGCGTGCGGTTGGCTATATGGTTAAGTTGAAGCCTGAAACTGCTGATTTGGATGTGGTTATTGTGGGCGGAGAATATGGTACGGGCAAGCGTGCTGGCGGGTTAACTAGCTTTACTGTTGCATGCCGTAACGGGGAAGGATTTGTAGAGGTTGGTAAGGTATCGTCTGGCTTGAAGGAGAAAGCTGAGGAAGGTACAAGCTATGGGGAAATTAACGCCCTGCTCCAGCCTTTGATTATTGGTGAGGATGCTGATGGTGTTCGTGTCAAGCCTCAGGTTGTTGTGTCAGTGACGTATCAAAATATTCAGCCCAGTACTACGTACTCATCTGGATATGCATTGCGTTTCCCGCGGATAACTCATTATCGGCCTGAGCGAGGTGTGCGAGATATTGCAAGCGTTGAAGATATTAAGCGAGAGTTTAAGAAAGGTGTGCGTAAGGGTGGGAAGTAGATTTATCTGGCAAATAGCTCGCATAATTTTTCTTGGACTTCATACATTTTCTCTTTTTTTATTTTGCCTAGTTTGTATACAATTCGTGATTTTTCAATCGTAGAGATTATGGATAGCATAATGAAACTATCGTGCTTTAAGGCACCTTCGAGAAAATCTTTGTTAGTTAATGGCACGAGATCTTCATCATTTCTACGATTTGTAGTGATTTGAGCGGTTATAACATTCTCTCCCTTGAAATTGGCAATAATTAACGCGGGTCTTCTTTTTGTTAGCGATGAATCGGTGTAAGGAAAAGGCAAAACTACTATGTCTCCCTTTACAAATCTTTCCATGCTTCTTCGTCCTCGGGTGAAAGCCAGTTTTTAGCGAGTGCCTCTTCGGACATCATTGCGGCTATCATTGCATCCGATAACTTCTTTTTTTTCATTGGTTTTAGTTCAACTCGATCGGCATATACAATAACGCTTATTTTTGTCCCTTCCTTAAAACCTGCTTTAGCTCGTGCTATTTGGGGGATGCTTATTTGCCCTTTACTTGTAATCGTCACTGTGCGTATCTCTTTGACTTCTTCCATGCTTCTTACTTGTAAGAAAAGTAAGAGCTATTTAAGTCTTCTGAAAGATGGATTAGTATTTACAACACTGGAGATTTTAGGGAGTCTTTTACAAAGCTTTATAAAGCAATTTTGTTTATAAAGCATATCTACTAATGGCTTCTGCTAAATCAGACTTGGCAATTCAAAATATTGTCGCTACCAGCTCTCTTGGAAAGCCCGTTTCGCTTACTAAGCTTGCGAAGACGCATAATAATACTGAATATAACCCGGAACAATTCCCCGGGCTTGTATTACGAGTTAAGAAACCGAAATCTGCGGTTCTCGTGTTTTCGTCCGGGAACCTTGTCTGTACTGGAACGAAGAGCATTGCACAGGTAAAGGAAGTGATTGCACAGGTAATTAAGCAACTGGCAAAGATTGGCGTTAAAATTACTGAAACACCAAAAATCACAGTCCAGAACATTGTTGCTTCTGGGAGTATTCATGTGGATTTGAATTTGAATATATTGGCATTGGAGTTAGAGAATACGGAATATGAACCGGAACAATTCCCCGGGCTTGTATACAAGCTTGAAGATCCCACTGCCACATTCCTTTTGTTCTCTAATGGAAAGCTTGTGTGCACTGGCACGAAGAATAAGCAGCAACTTGAAGACGCAATGGAGCAGCTGAATAAGAATATCAAAGAAGTCCTTAAAAGAATTGCTGATAAGAAATAATGTTACAACCTCAATCAGAAGAGCATTTTCACCGTTTGTGGAAATCGACTAATATTGTTATTGCGGTGCTGATGTTTTTTGTCGCTGTGGTTATTGGTTTTATTTTAAATGATCTAAAGCATTTTACGTTGGCGCAGAATGTGATTGTTTTTGGACTTTTGGGCATTTTATATTTAGTTTTTCTTGCTATTCTATTTGGGTTCCATGCTCAACGCGGAAGCGTGATTGAGAAAGAAATTATTCGAGAAGTTGATCGGCCCATTACCACAGAGGTTTTTGTTGATCGGCCTGTGGTGAAAGAGGTTATGGTCGACAGACCGGTTTATCGGGATGTGCCAAGTTATGTGTATGTGACTAATCCGCGGCGGAAGCTTGACATACCTAAGTATGCATATGTGGGCTCACGGCAGACTATGACGTATCATAAACGCTCGTGCAGATTTAGTAAGTTGATCAAGAAAAAGTATAAAGTAGTGAATAACTCTCCATCTTACTTCACTCGGAACCGATTCAAGCCTTGCAAGAGTTGCCTCAAGCGAAGTCGGTAATACGCTTTTGCTTGCCGTATTCTTTTAAAATAACTGATTTCTCTGTCCATATGCTCAATGGTTGCTTGAGACGGGTTTGTATTTCTTGGCAAGCTTCATGTTTGGTAGAGGGCTTGCTGGATTGCTTGCGGAATGCTGCTCGACTGGTTTCTCGTAAAATACCAACACCACACGGCGTGTTGTATTCTGGACGGACTTCTCGGAATACCACAACGGTAGCTTGTCGTTGTATGCGCAAAAGGTATTCGGTGACTGCGAGACGATTTGCATAGTATGCTCCTGTAACGGACTCGGCGTACGAAGTGCGGCCAGCGTACAACTCGTAATCGTGCCAGGCACCTCCGGTATGGCTCACTTCAATTACCTCAAAACTCCAGCTCCCTGGAAGGAGAAGGAACTCATAATGATTTCCTAAGTACTCTGCAGTGAACAACTCAATATGTTGTAACTCTTTGTAGCTCTTTATCGTATCCAGATTGGTGCGTGAGAGTGTATCGTCTACTGCGGTAATGCTCCAGCGTGTTGGGACGAGGGTGCGCTTTGAGCCCTGGCCGAGGAGGCCGGCAGAGAGTAGCTTCATGATGGTAGAAACTTGTGTTTTGGAATTGTAGAGTTCTTGCATTCCCGCGCGGGCTTTCGCGTGCGTGTCTTGTACGATATATTCAACTTTCTTTTCTATCTTGGGATTTTCCTCAAGACGCACACGCTCAATTTGTGCAGCTTGCGTCATCAGTGGAACGGCTGGTTCAGAGTGAGCCTCACGCGTTATGGGCCTTTTAAGCGTCATTTCAGTAGCGATTGGTTTGTGACTCATCGCTACTTCTTTTACTGTGTTCATCAGCCGAGATGAAGGATTTTTGATGTGCGTGGTGGTGCGCCCGTATAATAGCTCCGTACGGAGCGCCTTGATGCGCTCGATTGAGTAGTTTGAAGCGTGCCATGCTTCTGGTTGCGTGTAATGTGTAGTATCCCCATACTGTTCTGGTGCAAGGAGGCCCGCGTACACATTAGGATAGTTCCAGCGACCGACAAAAATTTCAGGAGGGCTTGAGCCAGAGAATGTTTTCTTAAATACGCGGCCAATAAAGCCCGCGTGTTCTTTACAATCATTCTTATTGCATATTTTACAGTGAGTCATACTTTTTTAGAATAGAAGGTGCTTAAAGACATTATGCAAGCATTTACTTGCGTCGCGTCTTTAGTGCTGGATCGGGGGCAGAAGGCATTGGTTGTGACTTCGTTTCTTCCTTCAAATCTGAAATACCTAGAAGCACAAAGAGTACTCCAATCATCAGAACAAACCAAAATAATCCGCCTTTGAAGAATTCACCGGCAGCATCCCAGAAGTTCCAAGCTCCCCACGACTGAGAGTAAAATGCAATTATAATCGGTACAATAATCAAAATCAAGCCTAATAGAAGCTCTGCCCACTTATTCATGTTATTTAGGGTACGAGTTGCTTTTTAAATATTTTCATGCTCGAACATAGTGGTTACAAGTGTTTAAATAGCGCACAGCGCGTTCGTGTCACGCTCACATTTATCATGGATTCATACGACGACTATAGGGACCAGTATTCAAACACTCACACTCGAGATATTGTAGTGGGAGCTTTGCTAGCATCGCTTACTATTCTGTATGATCCTAACACTGCTCTTGATCTCGAGAATGAACTTATCTCGGCTCGGCTCTCTCTTTCTAAGCGTTCGGCTATACCCTTTGTCATTGACATGAAGAAGCAGTATGCTGTTTTTGATATTAAACGAGCGGAACTGACGGACTTGAATGAAACTGCTGAAAGCAGATTAGCCATTCAGGGTCTACAGTCTTTTCTTAGAGACCAAGGAGTCTATGTTTTCTGTCATGAAGATATTCCACGAGATCAGCGCCGGCTCTCTTACTTCAACCGAGACTGAAGCCTTCGATTTGTTTATAAAGAAGTTTGTTTTTGAAGCGTTATGAGTAGTAATTATGTGATGATTGATGTACAAGATCCGCGCAGCGCAGTCATTGCTGAAGTATTAGCTAATAAAACCGCTAAGCGTGTGCTTGCATTGCTTGCTGAACACGAGCTAAGCCAGACTGAACTGTCGCAACAACTCAAACTACCGGCAAGTACTGTTGATTATACGATGAAGAAATTAGTTGCTGCAGGGCTTGTTGAGCCCGCACGATCGCTATGGAGCAGTAAGGGCAGGAAAGTTGCTGTCTATCGTGTTTCGAACAAGCGTATTGTTATTTCTCCTAAGACTATGATGCGAGGCATCATTCCAGCAATACTCGTTTCGTTGGGGGCTGCTGCGCTCATTAAACTGTACTCTGGTTCTCAAGAGTTTACACAACAGGTCGCACCAGATATAAGTTCAACGGTTGCAGGCAAGGCTAGTTCTGTTGCAATGGATGGTGCGGTTGGTGCTGCAGAAGTAGTTCCGGCGATTGATCTCAGTACTTATTATGGTGGACTGGTAACTGCTTCTCATTTATGGGCTTGGTTCTTGCTTGGTTCATTGACTGTATTGGTTGTGCTCTTGTTATGGAATTGGAGGGGCAAATGAAATTGAGCTCTGTTTTTCTTGGCCTGGGCATTTTGCTGTTGATAGCTTCTGTTCTCAGTTTTAGCTATGTTGGCGAGTATAATGAATGTGGAAGCGCTTGTGAGCCACAAACATGGGCAGAAGGAATAAATCCATTTTCAGCTCCTCAAGCTTGCACTAAACAGTGTGTTCCGGGTGTTTACCCTACTAACATGTATCTGTACTTGTTTTATCTTGCAGTAATAGCCTTTATAATTGCGATTGTATTCTTTATTAGGGAGAAGAGAGCATGATGGAGAAAAATAAGCTTGTTACGATTGGTGTTATTGTAGCGCTGGTGCTTGTGGGAGCCTATTTGCTTATGGGCAACCAGCCAACAGTGCGTGCACAAGGCGAAAGTACTATCGAGGTTATACCGGATAAGGTAAGCGTGTATTTAGTTATTGAAACGCGAAATGAAAGTCAATCTGTTTCACAGTTAGAAAATACGAGAATTGCTGAACGTGTTAGAGAGCAGCTGAGCTTTAGGGGAGTTGCAGCTGAAAACATCCAGTTTAGCGGATTTTCAAGCTATCCTGAGTATGATTATACGAATGGAAGAAGTGTACCAATTGGTTTTGTGACCCGACAAGATGTTATTGTTGAGGTTAGTGATTTTGCTCACGTGTCTGATGTTGTTACTGCAGGTATTGCTGGCGGAGCTTACGTTTCTACTATTTCATTGGAACTGTCGCAAGATGCACAGAGCCGTTACAAGATTCAGGCCATTGAAGCTGCAAGTATCGATGCTCGAGCAAAAGCAGAGGCGCAAGCACGCGGACTGGGCAAGCGCCTTGGTGGGCTTGTAGCCGTTGAGTCACAGGATTTCAATTATTACCCTATGCCTTACTATGCGCGTGGTGGTGAAGGCGTTGCCTCTACCGCAGAGCTTGATGAGGCAAAAGCAGCAGCCGCATCTATTGCTCCACGGGAAGTTGACGTGAGCGCGCATGTCATTGTGACGTATCGGTTGCAAGCGTTCTGAAGAAATTAAGTGAGTTGTAGACCGAACTGCTGCATGCGTTCGAAATGTTTTTTGTTTAAGGTAAGGAGCGGCATGCTGGAGTGGATGCAGATTGCGGCGATGATTACATCTTTTAAATCAATTATTTCGCCTTTTTCTTTTAACTTTTCCATCATTTCTGCTGCGAGTAGTGAAGATTGCTTTTCAAGGGGAAGTACATTTATTCTTTCAATTAGTTCTTTCACACCTACTTGCTTTTTCTTTCCATACCATAGCTCGAATGTGTTGATCACTGTTGTGTACATATCGCCCTGGAATGAGCCCATTATCTCTACAGCGTTTCTATCTTTCCGCAGAAAATTAATAAGAACATCAGAGTCTATGCATACTTTTCCGACCATTTTTTCCATCCTCCTTTAAGTTCGGCAAGCTTTTTGTCATCAAATTCTCCTGCTCCAGCAAGTTCCATTATTGCTTCTTTGTTTGACTTTTTTATCAGCAATTGCCGTAATAACTCTGAAAAGCTCTCATTTTTGCTTTTGAGCCGAGAGAGCTTTTCGTATACATCGTCTGCAACATTGATTAATTTGGACATATATACGTATATGTATACGTATATATAAATCTTATCTTTATGAAAGCTTAAATAGCGTTGTTGAGTTTGAGCAGCATGAAAATCCTTTCTTTGGCACAAACGAAAGAGATGCTTGAGCAGTCGCAGAACCCTTTTTTCTTATACGATAATGATGCTGATGGCTTCTGCAGCATGGTACTCTTACGAAGATGGCTTGAACGCGGTAGTAGTGAGATTGTACGGAGCAATCCTCAGGTAGAGGAACGATACGCGCACACTGCTCTGGATCATAAGGCTGACTTAGTCGTGGTGCTTGATAGGCACTCGCTGAGTGCGAGCTTTGTTGCTCTGCTTGATGCTGCTAACGTGCCTGTGCTATGGATTGATCACCATGTAGTTGAAGTACCCGCCTTTAGTGATAATGTGTGGTATCACAACCCTCATACCTTGCACCTCTCTCCTGCGCCTGTGACTGCCTTATGTTATCGCATTACGAAGCGTAAGGATGATATGTGGATTGCGATGATGGGCTGTGTTGCAGATCATTACTTACCTTCATTTAAGACGACTTTTGCGCAACGCTACAAGGGCTTTTGGGGACGCGTGAAAAAACCATTCGATGCTTATTTTGATACTGAGATTGGAGCGTTAGCGCAAGCTATTGGATTTGGCATTAAGGGTCATTTAGGCGCGGTGCGGGAGATTGAATCTTTCTTCATTGCTTGTACTTCTCCAGAAAATGCACAGTCTGAATTAGCTTCAGAGAGTGATTTTGCCACCACGTGCAGGACGTTACTTAAGCGCTATAAGGAGCTTTACAAGGAGGCCTCTCATCATACGGGGAAACTTATCTTCTTTCGTTACGCTGGGCAGACAAGTATGAGCGCTGCGCTTGCTAATGAGTTGTCACATCGCCATCCACGATCGGTCATTGTTGTAGCGTATGCACATGGTTTATCTGCAAATCTTTCTATTCGCGGTAAGGGCGTGTTGAGTGTGCTCAATAATATCTTACCTGCCTTTCCTGGAGCTTCTGGAGGAGGACATCGTGATGCTGTGGGGGCACGCATGAAGACTTCTTATTTAGATGATTTCAAGGCGAAGCTTGAAGTAGCCCTCTAATTTTTAAAGGATGCTTTTGTACCTGAGTGATGAGATTGCTTGAGCTTAAAATGGATATTTTTGGTAGAGTGCAAGGCGTGGGATTTCGGCAATTTGTTAAGAAGAAAGCTGATGCCCATGCACTTACTGGCTTTGTACGAAATCGGCCAGACGGTAGCGTGCTTATCGTTGCACAAGGCTCTAGGACGGCATTGCAACACTTTTTACTTGAAGTTCAGCAGGGATCGATGCTTGCAAAAGTGACTCGTTTTTCCTATCTCTGGCACAAGCAATCAAATAATTATCAGGATTTTGTTATTGCGGTTAATAGCGGATTTATTCAGGATCAGAAATCGAGCTTCACTAATCTAGTAGGTTCCTTCTTTTCAAAAAGTAGTATACCGGATGGAAACCTTTAATAAGTAAGGTGTTTTGCTGAAAAGATGTCTACCGTATGGAAGACGAGGAGTGACGGGGTGAAGCAAAGATTTAATCTTTCTCCTCTAAGAGATGAAATCGTTCGACTTTATAGGGAAGGGTGGAGCAGTAGAAAGATAGGGCTGACATTAAACCTTTCTCACGTAAGAATTTTGAAAATACTTAATTCTGAGGGTTTAGAAAGGAGGAAAATAGTAAAGTCAATACCAAATGTAACTTATAAAAATTTGACTCATGAAAGAGCATATCTCTTTGGCGTGATGTGTGGCGATGGTTGTATTTTTTCAGGCACAGAGCATAAAAGCAAATGGTCATTCAAATCTCATATTGTTTATCTTTCTGTTAAAGATAGGGATTTTTTGGACGAGTATGTACTGGCTTTTTCTAGGGTTTACGGCATTAAACCCCGTATTTATTATAGAGAAAGAAAAAACGGTAAATGGAGCAACATATGGACAGCAAGAGTTAATAGAAAGCTTGTCTATGAGGACTTGGTTTCCTATAATTTTGGCAAATTTTGGGTTGTTCCTCATGAAATAATGGTCGCTAATGAAGAGACCATTTGTGCATTTTTAAGAGGGTTATATGATAGTGAAGGGTCTGTCTCTCTCGGTCCTAGGGGGGCCGCGATTACTATTTGCTCTGTAAGTAAAGAAGGGTTAGAGCAGGTTAGAGGGTTGGTACTTAAAATTGGAATTAACGTTTCTCGAATGATGGTCGATGCGAGGTCTTTTAGGAAAAACTCATTATTTTATTTTTATATAACTGGTTCTAAAAATTACTTACTTTTTCTTAAAAAAATCGGCTTTTCAATAAAAAGAAAAGAGACCAAACTGATACAGTATTTGAATGGTCTAAAAAAAGAAATTAGCTCCGTTTAGTTTAAAAACTGATTTGTTCTTGCCCTATTATATGAAGAGACGAACAGTACCCCTACATATTTCGCTTATACCTGATGGTAATCGTAGATGGGCAGTCAGGCAAGGTTTGAAAAAAACTAAGGGTTATTCAGTTATTGCTTATGACTTTCTAGAGGGGCTTTTTTTGGAAGCTAAAAGACTTGGTATTGAATACTTTAGTATTTGGATATTTTCAACAGAAAATTGGAATAGGCCTAAAAAAGAAATTGATTTTTTATTTAATCACTTTTTAAAAAATAGCGCGGCTTTATTGAATGGTGCTATAAAATACAAAATCGGGATTAAACATATTGGACGAAAGGACAGGCTCCCTAAAAAAGTAGTTCAGGAATTAAAAAGACTTGAAGAAGCGACTGAGAATTATCAAGCCTTTACTTTACAGTTATGTATGGATTATGGGGGGCGTGATGAGTTGATTCGTGCAGTCAATAAGATTATCCAATCAGGTGTGAAAGAAATAAATGAGAAGCAAATTTCTTCCTTCTTGGACACTGATGACGTGCCTGATCCCGATTTGATTATTCGTACCAGTGGAGAGCAGCGGACCAGTGGGTTTATGCCGTACCAGTCGACCTACGCGGAGCTTTATTTTTCCTCTGTATACTTTCCTGACTTTGGGCCTGAGCAGTTACGCGAAGCGGTAGAAGAGTTTGCGCGAAGGAAGCGTAATTTTGGTGCGTAACTTTCTATATGACCCAAGGATTCACTTTTTCCCAGAATTCTGAGAGCTTCAACTGCGAGAGCGGCTTTTCAAACGGCTCTGATGCGATGCCTCGAGCTCTGAGCGCTCGAGAGAGTTCGTGTGTGTGCCCATAGATCGTTAGGACTCGCTTTGCACCAGACTGCTGAGCGGTCTCGATAAGACCAGGGAAGTCTGCATGATCGGAGATTGCAAAGCCCCGCACCTTGAATGGAGAGTTCGGATTTACCCATCCTGAAAAGAATGCTTTTTCAGCGTTTTCTGGAAGTGTGTGTTGTGTGGTGCCGGGTGAGATCATGATGACTGTTCCCGGCGCTGATTGATTGGCGTAGTCAATTGCATTAGAAAGCGCGAACCCATGAGTTTTGTATGAGCTATTGAAGTCTGCGATTTTTTCAGAAACGAAAACTTCGTTAATACCGCGTTGCTCAAGCTCCATGAGAATGCGCTGCGCTTTACCAAGTGAGTAGCAGGAGAGAACTGAACTGATACCTTCTTTCTGATTCTTTTTTATCCAGGTTGCTGCTGCATTGAAGATTTTATCAGGAGAAGGCCATTCGTATGATTCATGACCAAAGGTTGCTTCCGTTACCAGCACATCACATTTGAGCTGCTCGAACGGCGCACATGTTGGATCATGATGTCTCTTGAAGTCGCCTGTCACGACCCAGACTTCACTTCCGGACTGGACGCGAATCTGTGCCGATCCGAAAATGTGGCCTGCAGGGTGCAGCGAGACCGTGACATGATTAAAGCGCTTTGGCATGCCATACGATAAAGACTCGATAGAAGCTTTTTTCCATTTCTTCTGGAGAATGGTGCTTGTTTCTGGCGTTGCAATATAGTGCTTGCTGCCACGTCGTGCATGGTCAGTATGCGCATGAGTAATAATATTCCGCTCAACTGCTCGAGTAGCATCTATGTAGAAATCGCCTTCAGGGCAATAGATTCCACGCGGTGTGTAGTGAAGCATCGTATCTTTTTTAAATAGGGAATTATGGTTTTTATATGGTAACCATTCAGCAGCTGCAAGAACAGTATCAACGTGAGGGATTGTCTGATAACGTTATTGCATCCTTTAGAGATTTCATTTGGCAGTTTTATAAGCTTAATGCAAGATCTTTCCCTTGGCGCGATAGCGTGAGCGAGTATGGTGTATTTGTGTCTGAGCTTATGTTGCAACAGACGCAGGCGCCGCGAGTGATCGAGAAGTACTTGTCTTTTATCCAACGATTTCCGACGTTTGCCTCATTGGCAAAAGCGAGTTTAAAAGAAGTAATGGCTGAATGGCAGGGATTGGGTTACAATCGCCGTGCCAAGCATGTTAAGGAGGCAGCCGACATTATTATTAAAGCTTATGAAGGGAACCTACCGAGGGGCGTCGATGAACTTGATTTGCTTCCTGGAGTGGGCTATGCAACTGCTTGTTCTATTAGCGCGTTCGCGTTCAACAAAGAGGTTGTCTTTATTGAGACGAATATTCGGAGTGTTTTCTTGCATGTGTTTTTTCCTACTAAAGAGGAGGTTAGTGACGCCGAGCTTCTACCTTTGGTTGAAGCAACGCTTGAGCGTGGGAGAGCGAGAGAGTGGTATAGTGCGCTGATGGACTATGGCTCTTTTTTGAAGAAGCAAGGTAACCCGAGTAAAGCGAGTAAGCATTATGCTAAGCAGAGCGTATTCAAAGGTTCAACGCGACAGCTACGGGGGAGGATTTTAAAGATGCTTCTTACTCGTGCTTTTTCTCTTCCTGAATTAACCCAGCAACTTGAGGATGAGCGCGTTGGTGTGGTTATTGAGAGTCTTTTACGTGATCAGTTAATTGTTAAAAAGGGAGAGCTCTTTAGTGTTTCATAACATGGCATCTGAGAAGCGAGAGAAACGCATACGTGACGTTGTGGAGCAACGACAAGCCGGACTTGTTGTTGTTCTTGAGGATATTCACGATCCGCACAATGCCGAAGCTATTTTTAGGAGCTGTGATGCTTTCGGCGTTCAAGATGTGTATTTAATTTTCAATAAGGAGAAGCCATTCAACCCCCAGAAGATTGGCAATCAGAGTTCTTCTTCTGCCAATAAATGGTTGACGTTTCATGTGTTTCGGTCGACTGAGGAGTGTGTTCATGAGCTCAAGGAAGCAGGATACATGCTGGTTGCAACGGCAATGAAAGGAGATTCTATTTTTGGAAGTAACTTGGGTGAAAGAAAACTTGCGTTGCTGGTTGGGAATGAGCATTCTGGTTTATCTGACGAGGCTTTGCAAATGGCTGATTTGAAAATTACTGTTCCAATGAGGGGAATGGTTGAGAGTCTTAATGTTAGTGTAGCTAGTGCGTTATTCTTATTTGAGATCACACGACAGCGTAGCGCTTCAGGGAAAAAACATGCTCTTGGTAAGGGTGAACAAGCAACGTTGGTTGAGGATTTTATGACGAGGAGTTCGAAGAGGTTGAAGAAAGGTTAGAGGACGTGGGAGCCGGGGCAGGGAAATAAGCGTACCAAATTTATTTATAGTGTATAATTTTACTGTTTTGATGAAAGAAGATAAAAGATTTAAGGGAAAATTAAGTGATGATTACGATCTATTTAGCAAGGTTTCTTTACATGAAGACGAGATTCAAGACACTGTGGCAACAGCAATAAAGAAATATTTTGCAAATAGAAACCAGGAAACCATAAACGTTTTGGAATTAGGAAGTGGAACCGGGCTTACGACTTCAGTCATATTAAATTCAGATAACCGGACTGTGGTTACAGCAGTGGATAATGAAGAGTCTATGATGAAACAGATTAAAGAGAAAATGAAAGAAGACGTAGCAAGAGGAAGGGTAAAACCAATTAAGGAAGATTGTTTGGAATATCTTAAAAAAGCTAAGGGAAACAGTTTTGACGCGTTTGCTAGTGCTTGGACTCTTCACAATTTTAAGAAAGATTATAGAAAATTGGTCTTAAAAGAAATATACCGGGTCCTAAGGCGGGGAGGGCTTTTCATTAATGCGGACAAATACGCCCTGGATGATCCAAAGGAACAAAAAAAAGAATCTGAATCCCATATTGCTCGATTTGCAGAGTTTGAAAGACTTGGTAGACCAGATTTAAAAGAAAAATGGACTCAACATTATCTGGAAGATGAAAAACCTGAAATAATTATGATTGAAGCGCAAGCAAAATCGGAGATGAAAGAAATCGGCTTTGTTAATATCGAGACCGTTTACAGAAAGAGTATAAATGCGACAATAACTGCAGAAAAACATTAATTTTTCTAATTGAGACACTTTTTTTGAATCTGGTCCGAGCACTACATCAGTTTCAGAATTTCAGCGATCATTGCAACAATACACACAATGATTATCAACCAGATTAACCAGGAAGAATAAGGCATTTTATATTCAGGATGACGATCACCATGAATCTTTGCACGTTGTACCATCAGTAGAATAAGTACCATCGCGAGGCTGCCTGAGATGATGCCGCCGATACCCAGGATTTTAATGAAACTGGCATTATTTGTCAATGTAAGCAAGACATATAGGGCGAGTGGAATGATTGTTGTAAATGCCCAGGCTTCACGCTTTTTGAGTTGATAATCTGACTGGAATGCATCCATGAGCGCAATGGATAGTGCAAGATAGGCGCCGAGCATGGTTACGATGCCGAGTAGAACAAAAGGCTTACCAAGTGCAAGGGTTGCAATTTCTGGCGTGCTTGTACCATAAGCACCTAGGACGAGAATTGTAAAGAGCGCATACGTTGCAAGTACGAGTGCATGAGCGACACAAATGGATTTCTTCATTGCGTGCTTGTCTTTACCGAGGATGCGCGTCATTTCGGGAATTGCGCTATAGCCTAGGAACGCAAACATGATTACTCCAATCGGGGCCAGAAATTCTGCTGGTACGAACGTGGTGAGATTATCCGCTTTAACTAAAGGTAGCGTTACTATCACGAGCAGCACGAGCAAGATGCTGATCAGTGTAATAATAAGCGCCTCGGTTTTCTTGAGGGCCTTTATATCGAAGTACGTAATTGCAGACATGATTGCCCACACTGCTATTCCTAAAGGTAGTGCAGCGTCGGTTGTGTTTGTAATAATGAATGACCATGATTGGCTTTGTGCTATGAGGTATGCAATCAATGCGGCGTAGATTCCTGCAATGAGCGCGAAAGCCATTGCACGTTTGCCTTTTGGTCCGAGATATTTTTCAGCATATCCTGTTAGCTGATGATGCTCTTTGGTTCTCAGAACTATTTCTCCTAGGTACAACATGGTGAGCATTACCAATCCACCGATGATGATTAACTCGAGTGTGCCAATCGCAAAACCGGATTGTGAAACTACGTATGGAATGCCGAGAAACCCAGCACCGATCATTGTTGTGATAAGAACGGCAGTGGCTGTAAATGCTTTACTCATGTCACCTCGAGGATAGGATAGATTTTGAGTTTATAATACCTTCAGTTTTTATTGGATCAAAAAACCCGTCCAAGTTATCGCGTTATCTTATCTGGAAACAGTTTGGCTTTTGCCCCACTAATGTGACTTTCCAGCAAAGGCAAGATATTTTAAAGGGCAAAATAGACCCTTTTTCATTGAGCCCATAGTTTAGTGGATAGAATCCACGGCTTCGGAGAATATCGTTTGAAGCAACCGTGGGACGGGGGTTCGATTCCTCCTGGGCTCAGTTAGTTACATGAACAAAGAACACTTTTTCAAAATCTGCGGATACGTGCTTTTTGCTTTTTGGATTATTTCTTCGATTATCCATTTGAAGTATAGTGGCGCTTCCACTCTTTTCTGGTTTTGTAACATTTCTGTTGCGATTCTGGCTGTAGCTTGCTTTGAACGTTCGCTTACTCTTGTCTATTTTATTCTCGCCCAAAGTCTGTTCTTTCAAAGCCCTTGGGTTATTGATTGGCTTTTGTATTTCACTACAGGCTTCTCTTTTTTTAACTTGGTTTCCTTTTACGAAGGGTTACCTGTGTATTTTATGATGCTGACGTTTATACGTCACACGATAACGATCCCCCTCTGTATTATTTTTCTTTTTCTTTTGAAACCCCGTATACCAACAAAATGGGCCGTCTTGCTATGGATGTTCGGGACTATTGGCCTGCTTATCTTTTCTTATGTGCTCTCAATCCAGGCACTCTACGCCGTAAATATCAATTGTGCTACGTACTTTTGTGCTAGTGGCTTTATCGATCTTGGCACCGGACTTGGTTACCTTGCCTTATGGGGCCTTATCGTCATGGTTGTGTCGCTTTTCTCTCTGTACGTCCTTGTCTTGCCCTTGCACCGTGTTATCATGAAACATTCGCTTTAACGAAAGGTTTATATATCTTCTTTGGTGTTTTATTTGATGCCTCACCTTAGTAAAGAGAGCGTTATCATTCTCACAGCTCTTGTCGGGGTACTTTTCTTTTCAGCCTTTTTTGTTGGAGTTTCGGCGTTGCCGTTTAACCCATTTGCTGATCTTTCCCCAGAGGAGGCTACGACTATTGCACCGTATGTTTCTTTTCTTTCCGATGAACAGATTTTGAACTCTTACCATCATTTGCGTGCTCGCTTGTCGAGTGCAGATCAGTTGGTTCTTGTTGGTTTTTCTTCTAAAGATATTCTTTCTGTAGCGCGAGGAACCGATAAAGGGGATGCGTTGATAGCAGATTTGACTCCAGAGCAGTATCGTGCAACTCAAAACATTCTTGACCTCTTTGATGAGCCTATTGTAGTGAATCAGCCTGGTGCTGGTCACGAGACTATTCGATCTGGTTTCTTCTGGGATGAATCTCCGCCATGGTGCGAGCAGTCTGGCAATACTCCTTCTGGTTCCTGTAGACAGGGGCAGAAAACTTGCACTCAAGGCGGTAGCACTGCTTGTGTACACACCTGTGGTCAGAATGGGCGATATGAATCGACAACAGGCGTGGTTTGCGAGAATGGTTGCAACATGAATGGTAACGGTTGCGCTACTGCTTAACAAGCATTTTAGATATTTTTAGGTTCTAATGGATACTTTTTGTGGTGTTTAAAGGTGTGGCTTTTTGGCTCGCGAGCTCGTTTATTCACGCCCATACGGAAGGTTTACTAAATTGATTGCCTGTCTGTTTTCTTCTAGTAGTCTTTCTGCTAGCTGCGCGTCGTAAAGGCCATCTCTTCTTTGGAAGTTGTCTATGTCTTTTGCTTTTACTCTCTTTACTAGCATCTGCTTATTGAATTTGATTTCAGTGCCTCCTTCGGTGTACCAAGGATGCGTTTGACTTAATGTTTCACCTTCTTCAGTGAACCATATGGAAAGGGACGGAGTAAATCCAGTTTGAGGGTGTTCTGCTTGTAGATAGCTAACAAAGCTGTCAATTGTTGGTCTTTCGGAAAGGCTGGACTGGATGGTGCGGTCTTCAAGAACCCAGCAGTCTAATTTACGGTCGCCATTATAATCGATGGTGAGGAGAGCGTATTGTGGCTTATTTTCTAAGGATACTTGATGATAGAGGACTTCTTCTGGACGTGGTTTGTGGAAAGCTGAGTATGCTAGCGAACCACCAAGTATCGCCAAGCCGCCTACTATGATCTGTTTTCTCATACGTTATGCTTGTAAAGTGACAATATATACTTTTCGCTTACCGTGAGAATATTTTAATAGCGTCCTGTATTCAAGAAGGTATGGCAGATAAAGGTTCTAAGGGGCTTTCAGTGACTAAAGAAGGTAATTTCTCGGAGTGGTATTCGGAGCTTGTTCAAAAGGCTGAGCTGGCTGATTTACGTTATAATGTCAAGGGTTTTCTTGTTTTCCAACCGTGGAGCGTTATGGTCATGGAACGAATGTATCGCGCGCTTGAAGACGCCTTACAACGAAAGGGTCACAAGCCTTACTGGTTTCCGACCGTGATTCCTGAAACTAATTTGACTAAAGAAAGTGAGCATATCAAGGGATTTACGCCAGAAGTTTTTTGGATTGAGCGTGGGGGAGAGAAGCAATTTGAAGAGAGACTTGCGTTGCGACCGACGAGTGAAACGGCATTTTATCAGATGTTTGCTTTGTGGATTCGTTCGTACAAGGACTTGCCTTTTAAGACGTATCAACGGGCGAATGTATTTCGTTATGAAACCAAAGCAACGCGTCCTTTTTTACGATCGAGAGAGTTTCATTGGATTGAGACGCACTGCGTTCATGCCGATAAACAGTCTGCAGAGATACAAGTGAAGGAAGATATGGAAACGACTGAGGAGGTTTTGCATCAGCAGTTCGGATTGCCTTTTATTTTCTTTGAACGGCCTTTCTGGGATAAGTTCCCTGGCGCTGATCGGACATTCGCTGCTGACGTGTTGAATCCAGATGGACGAGTCGTGCAGCAGCCCTCCACACATCTTATTTCGCAACATTTTATTGGTGCTTTTGGCGTGACGTATAAAGACGCGAGCGGGAAAGAGCAAACGCCCTATGCGACGTGCTATGGGCCGTCAGTATCGCGTCTTTTTGCTAGCGTGGCGATCGTGCATGGTGATGATAAGGGATTGCGCTTGCCGTGGAGCTTGGCACCTTATCAGATTGTGATTGTACCTGTGAAGAGCACGCCTCCTGTGTTGAAGAAAGCGCAGGAACTCAAGGAACAATTGGCTGCGTGGAGAGTGCATGTCGATGATAGTGATAAAAGTGCTGGAGAGAAATTTAATACATGGGAGCTCAAGGGAGTGCCTTTAAGGATTGATGTTGGTGAGCGGGAGATTGCTGAGAAGAAGGTAAGTGTGTTTAGACGCGATTCTAATAAGAAAGAGCTCGTTGGACTCAAGGAGCTTGAGGGCTATGTCGCGAAAGTTGCAAGGCAATTTGACACGTTTCTCATGAAGCAAGCAGATTCTGTCTTTAATGACCGCATTAAGGATGCTAAAACTATTGAGGGTGTGAAGAAGATTATTGAATCGGGCGGTATTGCTCGTTGCGCGTGGTGCTCTACTGAAAAAGATGGAGCTCGTTGCGCTGAAAAAGTGGAATCTGAGAGTGGCGCCAAGGTGCGAGGAACACGGCTGGATAAAGAGAAAGTGAGCGGAATGTGTATTTCATGCGGTAAAAAAGCAACTTCTATTGTGTATATCGCACGAGAATACTAATTTTTTAACGTTTCGTGCCTCTTGATTATCTCAAGGATTCTATTATGGACTTTACCGTTTGTTAAAACACAACCTTGTATTTCCCGATCGTAGCGCTGGTCATTTCCGTGTAAGTCAGTTACCTTTCCACCCGCTTCTTCAACCAGGATCTTAATCGCTGCGACATCCCAAGGAGATTCTTTAGCGATTACCGCAATAAATTGACCAGAAGCGAGCAAGACTCCCGGATAGACCACGCCGAACAAGCTGATTATTTTTGCTTTCTCTTTAGAGAAATCGCCTGCAGCATTTAAAGAGTTGAAAAATCGTGCACTTACCCCTATGCTCATTCCAATGAGATTTTTCTCTAGCGTTTTATCTAAAGAAACTCTTATTTTCTTTCCATTCACAAACGCCCCCTTTCCTTTCTCAGCAGTAAATAGTCTCTCTAAAAATGGATCATACACTACGCCTAAAATCGGCGTGCCCCTTTCAACGAGGGCTAATGAGAATGCGCAGGTAGGCATTCCGTGGGAAAAGGGAAGTGTTCCATCAATCGGATCACATACCCACGTATAGTCGCTTTTTTGTTTAGGGGGGCTGCCTTCTTCTGCAAGTATGTTGTGCTTTGGGAATCTCTTTTTAATGGTGTCAATTACTAATTGATTTATCTTGAGGTCTGCTTCAGTAATGGAAGTGTTATCTTCCTTGTATTCCTTTTTCATAGATAAAGAAAAATATTCTTTCATTATTGCGCCTGCTTTGTACGCAAGTTCTATAGCACATTCTTTGTATTCCATAGTCGTTCTTATTGTTAGAACTTTATAGCTCTTTTGATAGATACCCGAAACCAATTTTTTCTTAGCATTGGTTTGCTCGTCAATGGGTGATAGCATTTGCCGATATACTTTTATAGCTGCTTTTCTTGGCTTGTTTATGAACTTTAAAGCTGGCGATCTCGTCAAGCTGAGGCTTTCTGATCGCGAACTGGAGTGTACTATCCTCGAGAATAGCGAGCCAGGTATTGTTCTTGTTAAGCTTGATTCAGGTTATAATATTGGTATTCCCAAAGAGCATATTCTTGATTCGAAGGTACTTGAGGGCCGATTTCCCTCATCCACTTTTCCCGCAGTAGCGCAGAAGAAACATTTGCCTAAGTTGGGGCTTATTATAACGGGAGGAACTATTGCTTCTAAGTTGGATGCGCGAACTGGAGGTGCAAGCCATATCAGCTCTATTGGAGAGTTCCAGCGTTTTTATCCTGCAATATTCGAGACTGCTTCTTTTGAGATTGAACAGCCTTTTATGATGGCTTCAGAAAATATGACCTTTAAGGAATGGGTTGTTATTGCTGAACATGTTAAGTTTCTTCTGGATCGTGCAGATATTGAAGGAGTCATTATTGCACACGGGACTGATACGCTTCATTATACTGCGGCCGCATTGAGTTTTTTCCTTAGAAATATTGGCAAGCCCGTTGTGCTTACGTACAGCCAGAGAAGTATTGATCGCGCAAGTAGCGATGCGGAACTGAATTTGAGATGCGCTGTGCGTGCGGCTTTGAGTGGGGCTGCTGAAGTTATGCTTGTGGGACATGCAAACTTAAGTGATGATTATTGTTATGCGCTCCGTGGGACAAAAGCGCGTAAGATGCATAGTTCACGAAGGGATGCTTTCAAGCCTATCAACGCATCTCCTCTTGCGAAGGTGTGGCCAGACAGAATGGAATTTTTAAGTACCTACGCGCCCCGCGGAAAGACTTCTGCTGAATTGGATGCGAGTTTTTCTGATAAAATCGCGCTTGTATACTTCTATCCAGGTCAAGGGCCCGAGATTCTTGATTATTATTACACTAACGGTTACAAGGGTGTTGTAGTAATGGGCACGGGGCTTGGACATGTTGCTTCTGGCACTGTGTCGCACGCTTGGACGAGCACGCTCAAAAAGCTGACTAAACAAGGATTTGTCATTTGCTTTACGACGCAGACGTTACATGGAAGAGTTAACTTGCAAGTATACTCTGCAGGTCGTGAACTTGAGAAAGTAGGGATGATTTTCTTGGAAGATATGCTACCAGAAACTGCTTTTGTTAAGCTTGGGTGGGTTCTCGGTCATAGAACTTGGAAAACGAAGGTAAAAGAAAAGATGCTCGAGAATGTTGCCGGGGAATTTAGTTCCTTAGTGACTGAATGATTTCTATATGTGTTTTTGAGTAAATATATTTCTAAAAAAGCTCGCGGATAGTATTTCTAGTGACATGTATTTTAATTACAGGAGAAAGCGGATTTATTGGGCCTCATTAGTTTTATTAACTAGATTCAGTCTTTTGTGTTTATGGATTATCAGAAAGTAGGATTCAAGGCAGGGTTAGAGATACATCAACAGCTAGACACTCCAAAACTCTTTTCTGGAGCACCTTCGTATTTGCGAAGCGACGCGCCTAACTATACTATTATGAGACGGCTGCATGCTATGGCTGGCGAGTCTGGGGAAATTGATGTTGCTGTTGCTCATGAGGCTGCACAAGAGCGTGTTTTTCATTACGAAGGATATCATGACACTACCTCGCTTGTTGAGCTTGATGAAGAGCCGCCACACCAGATTGACACACAGGCACTTGATACGTGCTTGCAGATTGCGCTTCTCTTGAAGTGTGACATCTATCCAGTAAGCCAGGTAATGCGTAAGACGGTTATTGACGGCTCAAACACGAGCGGCTTTCAGCGCACGGTGCTTGTAGGGCATAATGGTATTTTAGAAACAAGTTTTGGTAATGTGGCTATTGAGAGTATTGCACTTGAAGAGGATTCTGCGCGTATTATCTCAAAGGAAAAAGATAAGGCCGTTTATCGGCTTGATCGGCTTGGTATTCCATTGGTTGAGATTGCAACGGCTCCAGTTCTGAAGACGCCGGAGCAAATAAAGGAAGCTGCGCTAAAGCTTGGGGAGATCTTGCGAGCTTGCAGAGTAAAGCGAGGCATTGGAACTATCCGACAGGATGTGAATGTTAGTGTGAAGGGGCATGAAAAAGTTGAGATTAAGGGTTTTCAAGATCCGGCCATGATGACTGCAACTGTCGCGAAGGAAGTTGAGCGGCAAGTTAAGGAGCTCAAGGAAAAGAAAGTACAAGGCAGCGTACGGAACGCGCTGCCCTCTGGTGAGACTGAATTTTTACGGCCACTACCTGGAAGAGCGAGAATGTATCCAGAGACTGATTTGTCGCTTTTGCGTATCGGTTTGGAACATATTAATCGGCTGAAGAAAGACTTGCCGAAGCTACGTGAGGAGCTACGAGCGGAGCTGAAAAAGAAATGGCTGCATGAAGAGTTGATTGACTTGGTGCTTGACGGACATGTCGATGAATTTACGACTCTTATGAAGGTATATGGTCGAGACGGGCCGCTTGTCGCGAAGATGGTCACGATTTGGCGTTCTGAACTTGCGGCTAAGTACAAGAAGCCTCTTGAGGCAATTACTGATCTCTTGAGTGAGCGCGTGCTTGAGCGCGTGCTTGAACTGGTAAAGATAAAGAAGCTTGAGGCGACTGATGTGAAGGTTGTTCTTGGTAAGCTTGTTGAGGGTGTACGATTTGAAGAGGCAGTGATTGTTGAAAAGCTCGATGATAATGAACTTGCGGCTTTTGTTGCGCACCTTGTAAAAGAGAAACCAGGCTTACGAGAGAATGCGTATATGGGGCAGACCATGGCGCACTTCAAAGGTAAACTGGATGCAAAGCGCGCAATGCAGCTCATCCAACGGCAGCTGAATAAGGCTTAACTTTTCTACGTTAGAGTAGCTAAGGCTATTTCAACACGTTTTTATACCTTTAATATGTGATTTTTTGTGGTAGGCCTTAGGATTGCTGGCACGGGGAGTTATCTCCCCGATGAGATCATAGGAAATGATTTTTTTGCAGGCCGAGCGATGAGAAAGTATTCCTCGTCTGGAGGCGTTCTTGAGGAAAAGATTATTGACCCTGAGAAGATATTTGATCTTACTGGAATTAGGGAACGAAGGAAGGCTAGAGCGGATGAACACCCCTCAGATATGGGGTATGTTGCGGCAGTTAGGGCGATTGAAAAAGCAGGCGTTGATGCAGGAAGTATTGTCGGGATTTATTTGGCGAGCGTTAGTGAATCTTGTAATTTTCCTAATGGGGCAACCAAAATACAGAGAAAACTGGGGATACGAGGAAGCTGCAGTTCCTGTGATGTTGTGAATGCATGTGCAGGATTTACAGAAGCACTTATGCAAGCACGAGCACGAAATTTTACGCGAAAGGGAAATTATCTTGTCGTTGCTTCCGAGCGCCTTACTAACCTTATTGATTATACAGATATAAATGCGACTCTTTTTGGTGATGGGGCTGGAGCTGCCTTGCTCGTGCCGTGTGATGATAACCAAGGTATTGTTGGTGAGTATTCGATTACTGAACCGCACGATGGGAATGATATGTTGATATTCCGTGATAAGCAGGGATTTCTTAGAATGCCTGAAGGTGGAACTGTTTTGAGGAAAGCAGTCAGAGGAATGATTACTGCTGCTGAAGAGATAAAAAATGGGCTTGGGTGGACACATGCAGATGTTTACATCCCACATCAAGCGAATGCGCGGATTATTCAGGGCGTGGAGAAAGCAGTTAAAG
>CAYHLN010000011.1:0-23167 GCA_964357505.1 Candidatus Woesearchaeota archaeon
TTAGGATTCGACTTTTGGGAAGTCGCGGCCCCGGTTCAAATCCGGGTATCCCCATTGAATCAACATGAAATCAAGAAAATCTCTGATTATCTTCTGTGACGCTAAGGAAAATATTCTCATACAAGATAGAAGAACAATCAAAAAGCCTAGCAAACCATACGGATTCTTCGGAGGTTCGATTGAAGAGGGCGAGACGCCAGAGCAAGCGCTAAAAAGAGAAATCCAAGAAGAGCTCACACTTACTCTGACGAGATTCAAATTAATGAAGAAAATCGTTCTCAAGAATCCCGAGGTAGAGATGGAATGGCATATTTTTCTGGCTCCGATTCCAGATTTGGGAAAGGTAGTTGTGGAGGAAGGTCAACTCTTTCTTACCACTATAGAAGAGGCCTTGAAACTTGATATATCCGAGAGAGACGTACAATTACTTCGAGACTTACGCCACTGGTTAAAAAACCAAACAATTTAAAAACCGTTCTTTCAACATCATAGTAATCACGATGGGTTCAAAATTAAAGAAAACAATGGCTGCAGGCCGATTTGGCGTCAGAGCAGGTACACAAGTTCGCAAGAGACTTAACAAAGTTGAGTCACAACAACGCAAGAAACAGATGTGCCCCCATTGCAAACGCCTGGGCGTAAAGCGTGAAGCTATGGGTATTTGGTACTGCAGAAGGTGTAATAAAAGATTCGCAAGTCACGCATATACGTTAAATAGACAGACTTAAAAACCTTCAACACACAAAACAGCTATGGCCCAATACAAATGTTTCAAATGCGGTAAGGCAATAACGAATAAAATTCTAGAGAAACGCTTCGTCTGCCCCCATTGCAATTCAAAGATTTTCTACAAACCTCGCAAGCATATTGTTAAGGTAAAAGCAGAATGAACCAAGCGAGCGAGATCCAAGAGCTTAGCGTACTTGAACATAATCTTCAAGGACTTTTGATGCAGCGTCAATCTATTGAACTTGAGCTCAGCGAGGTAACGACGGCTCTTGAAGAGCTTCGTGCTGCAGATGGCGACGTCTATCGCGTAGTGAGTTCAGTTATGATGCGCGCTGACAAGCCAAAGTTAACTGAAGAGCTAGAGCAAAAGAAGAAACTACTTGAGATGCGCAACAGCACTGTCGAAAAGCAGCAAAAACTCTTCGAATCTAAAGCCGAAGAAATCCGTCGACAACTAGAGGAATCAAATACTGTAAATACGAAAGAATAAATTTTATCGTCGGATAAAATAGATAAATCAAGAACGATAATGTTTATATACTGATGGCTTGTAAATACGCTATGGCATTTAACTTAAAGAAGGTGTTTGGAGGTTCAAGTTCAGCCGAAGACTATCTTGAAATTGATGTTACTCAAGCACAAGAAGTAAAACGTAAGGTGATGGTGCGCCCATTCTCTCTTAAGCAATACGATGATGTCAATGAAATTCTTAACTCTCTACGAGAGGGCTACACGATTGCAATTGTTGATATAAAACCGCTTAAAACGAAAGATGTCATCGAGTTGAAACGCGCAATTGCTAAGATCAAAAAGACCGTAGAGGCCCTTGAAGGTTCAATTGCCGGCTTTGGCGAGAACGTTATTATTGCAACGCCACAATTTGCTGAAGTTCATAAAGCAATGGCTCCCGAGAAACCTAAAGTTAACCCTCTAGAAGACTACTAATTTTGAGTAAGGTTAAATATAATCATTTTCTTTTCTTACTATGATAAAAGGCATATATGCCGTATGGATATACGTTAACAATTTAGAGGAATCAAGAACGTTTTATGAGGGCGTTCTCGGGTTAAAATCTAAGTCTAAGGAAGGAGAATGGGTGGAATTTGATACAGGCAATAGCACCTTTGCCCTTCTTAAAAGCAAAGAGCATGTAAAGCCACAAAAAACGAGGATTATGTTTAGGGTGGACAACATCGCTAAGGCTAAAAATAAGCTCAAAGCCGAGGGTGTCAAGATTATACAAGTAAAGAAAGAATCTTATGGAACATTATTGACATTTGAAGACCCAAATGGCCATTGGTTAGAGTTATTTGAACCTGTTTAACACTTATCTTCGTGCAATAAGAAAGATACTTCTAATAGCCACTACAATAGTGGCAGGTACTACCAAAACAAGCAAACCAGACAGAGTAGAGGCGATTATCTTCCCTATGGCGAGCTCGCCAAGTTGAATCCCAATGATTCCCTGTTGGCCGGCGAAGCTTACAATCACCAGG
Source organism: Candidatus Woesearchaeota archaeon (assembly GCA_964357505.1). Lineage (GTDB taxonomy): Archaea > Nanobdellota > Nanobdellia > Pacearchaeales > GW2011-AR1 > JBBSZK01. The sequence continues at coordinate 2,226 of CAYHLN010000011.1, forward strand.
GACAAAGAAGCAAGGAGGAATGTCGACGCTTCTCGCTCATTAATATCTACGAAGAACCCTAACAGAATGCCGAGCACCAGTAAAATCCCTAGAATAAAGGGGTTAGCCTGCCCTCCAAAGCTCAATAAGATGCCTCCGGTGAGAGCAATAACTACTCCAGCAAGCAATGCCCAAGCACTAAGAACATTTTCCCTGGCAGTCACAGTCATCTCCTCAAAAGGGAGGCCAACTTTATATAAATTGTGTATCATCGATAAAAAACAGTCAATAGAAAAGTTTAAATAGTAGTGTAATTGCGAAGTTACAACATAAAATGAAAAGCATATTCTTTACAGGACTTTTGATTGCTACTATTCTACTAGCAAGTCTAGCAGTCGCAGCAGTCTCTCTTACGCTAACCACTGCACCGCAAGATCTTACCAAGTCTCGCCTTAACACAACATTCCAAGTAGAAAGCGCTGGAGAGAATGCTGATTTCTCCGTAGTCTCCCCTATTACCATTTCAGGCAATGGCGGTAGCTTTAGCGCCACAGTCATCAACACAAGCTCACAATCAGGCGTGCACAGCGCACAGTATATGGTAAATGTAGTGTCAAGTGCAGTCCGATCGTTACCATTCGGCACCTATAGCGGGACTGCTCGCGTTACAGCAACAAACGCATCAACAAACAGCATGAGTAACTTTGATGTTCCAATCATCTTCCGAAGTGGATTTTGTTCAAGTGGCCCACAAGGAATCAATCTTACTATTAGCGATGTTAATATTGACGGCGGCTCAGGCACCGAAGATGAAGACTGGGTACTACATGATGATATTGAGATTGAAGTTGACGTCTCAAATGATGGCAGTAATGATTTGGATGATATCACGCTCGAGCTAGCCTTGTTTGACGCTCAAGGCCGTGATAAGGTTGGAGAGCTTGATTTCGAGAATGATGGTGAAGAAGAGATTGATGTAGGATCAATTGACGAAGACGCAGAAGAAACAGTCATTTTCAGGTTTACAGTACCGGCAGACTTCGATAAAGATAATTATAGACTTGCTCTCAAGGCATATGAGGATGGAAAGGAAAACACACTCTGCGCAGATGAGTTTGAGGGTTCTACCTTTACAGAAATTTCAGTCGAAGGTGTTGATAGTGGAGATGAAGACGAAGACGCAGTAGTAGTGGATAATATCGAGCTTCCTACTCAAGCAAGTTGTGGTGAAACGGTAACTGGTACCTTCCGAGTATTCAACATTGGCGATCGCGACGAAGATCAAGTCTTAATCCAAATGCGAAGCACAGCGTTGGGCGTAAGCCAGGAGTTTGTCTTTAGAGGCGGACTTGATGAGGGCGACGATCGAAGACAGGATTTCAACTTCGATATTCCGGACACAATCCGTGATGGCACCTATACCGTAGAGTTCCAGAGTTTCTACGATTATAACGATAACCGTAATACGTACGATGAAGAGTCAGATGATGCATACACTGGCTCAATGCAGATAATCGGCTGTTCACCTAGCAATGATGACAATACGGATGGAGATGACACCGGGGCGCCAGTAAGCATCACTGCCTCACTGGACTCTGACGCTCAGCAAGGCGAGAGTATGGTTGTAACAGCACGTGTCCGCAATACTGGAAGCGAAGATGCAACCATCGTTATTGATGCGAGCGGCTATGAGGATTGGGCAGAGCTTGAAGATATTTCTAGCAGAGTTCTTGATTTGGGCGCTGGAGAGTCTGCGACGGTTGTATTTACTTTCACGGTAAATGAGGATACTGATGGCGCGCAATCTTTCTTTATTGAGGCTGAGTCAAACGGCGAGACCGAAGTGCAGGAAGTTGAAGTTATGATTGAATCACCAGGCAACGGTTTCAATTTAGACTTTGGCAATAACGGCCTTATCTGGATTATTGGTGCAGTTAACGTTATCCTTTTAATCTTAGTAATTGTAGTGGCCGTACGTCTAAGCCAACGATAACCGAGCATTTTTATATCTTCTTTTTTATACCTCTGGATGAGCAATCCTTTGATTTCGATGAGTATTCGTTATCTCTTTTTGCTTTTGCTCGGATTAAATATCGGGCTAGTCTATTTTATTATAACGCCGTTAACAGTCTATCCGGCATTCTACGCCTTTGATTGGCTGTACGGGGCAACGCTCTATGCAGGGAACGTTATTGGCTTCAAAGGCTATTTTGCACACATTGTAGAAGCTTGCGTTGCAGGTTCTGCATACTATTTTCTATTGATACTCAACCTAACAACCCCCATGTCAGTCATTCAAAGAGTCAAAAGCATCGCGTTTCTTATAGTATCGTTCTATCTTTTGAATGTAGCACGCATCATTATTTTCGGTACTCTTTTTTACAAAGGATACACTTATTTTGATTTCACCCATCTCTGGACATGGTATCTCGGCAGTACTGTTCTTGTGGTTGCCTTATGGTTCTCTAACGTATACTTCTTTAAGATCAAATCTATACCGATTTATACAGACATACAAGGGCTCTTAAAAGAGAGTAAGTTTTTATAGAACGCTCTCGCTAGTAATAAATGTTAGAATCTTTTTTTGATAGTCTCGTTTCTTTGCTTCTAACTGTCGTCGGTTCCCTGGGATATATAGGCATATTCCTTTTGATGACGATTGAAAGTACCATTATTCCCTTCCCAGCCGAGATTATTCTTGTTCCAGCAGGCGTCCTTGTTGCACGAGGAGAGTTATCTTTTTTTCTTGTACTTGCAATGGCTACATTAGGGAGTCTAGCAGGGGCACTGATCAATTATTTCTTTGCCTTTCACTTGGGAAGGCGCGCTATAAACAGGCTTTTACAAAAATACGAACATGTTCTCTATATCCGTTATAGCCATATTCTGAAAGCGGAGCGGTTTTTTACGAACCATGGCGAAATTGCAACCTTTATCGGGCGCCTTATCCCTGCATTTAGATCATTCGTCTCATTACCTGCAGGCTTTACGCGAATGAATCTCACACGATTCTGTATCTTTACAGCTCTGGGGGCAGGCCTGTGGAGCGCACTACTTATCTATTTAGGGATGCTTTTTGGGAATAATCTCGAGCTTATCAGACTCTACTTGAATAAAATTGTCCTCGTACTGGTAATCCTGCTCGTGCCTTTACTTATTATCTATTGGCGTTGGCATATCTCTCGTCAGAGAAGACCCTGAGCACGATTACGCGCATCGGCAACAGTAATGATTTTGAATTTTTCTACAGCATTTGCAATATCACAATCAGGACCAACAGTAATTTTAGTACAGAATTTGTCTCCACTGATGATTGTCTCCTCACCGCGAGCTATTTCGATTACCTCGCTGCCGGGTCTTCTTGCACAATTGACATGTTCTTGATTAAGTTCATTTGCTAGAGCCTTATCAGTAATGCCAGAAGTCACACTAAATTGATTATGTTTTAAGAAGAGCGCAAGATCTCCAACAGCAAGATTACTATCGCTACAACCTTCAAGATCACTACTCAAATTTAGCGCAATATAAACACCTCTTGTTTCTAAAATTAGAGGCCTGTTTTCAACGGGAACAGTATTTTGTCTCGGATCATTCCTTAAATAAAGATTGTAGCGAAGTGTTCTATCTTGCGCATCTGTCCAAGTATAGTAATAATGATAGAGTACTAACTTGTCAAATTTGGTTTTAGTAAAGTGTAGCCCTTCATAATCAAACTGGGTTGACCACTTTATTATTTGCTGTGTGCCTAAAAAAATTAAGACCAATACAAGCGCAAAACCAACAATCCATGCAAGTTCATGCTCAATCTTTCTCTCATTTTTAGTAGATGATGTCATACTCAATAACCACTCATTCAAGGTTTAAAAAGGTTAAGAATGGTCTCTACGGCACAAAAGCCATAAGAAAGGAATCCACTGCTTCTTGATCACCGTCGATAAAAAAGCATTGTTGTTCCTGTCGAATAATCCGATCTGTGGAATCTTTATAGATAATAATGGGTTGCGTACAGTCTTTTTCAGGAATATCGCGTTCGCAAGATCCGTAACAAGCTTCTTGGATAGAGTTAAAGTATGATTGTAAATTAAGAGCAAGATGTTCATTTATAGCAGGATCTAGGGAATCAATAAAAAGAGGCTGTCCGTTGTAATCCATAGCATTTCCAACTAATGTCACACCGCTAGTATCTAATTTTACAGGTTCAGTTAAAAGGTATAATGTAGAATATGACTTTGTAATAGTCCAATACAACCCATTATAATCCTGTTCAGGTTCTGCATTAGAATTACTAACTCCATAAAAAGCATACCCTGCAGTACTGAAAAGCAGGAGGGCAATTAAAACCAGACCTAAAAAAAGCTTGGTAGTCTGACTTCTCTTTTCGCGGATCTGCTCAGTTTCTATCTTTCGCATTACCTTTAGAAGATCGTGCTTTTAAAAACCTAATGGAAATACAGCTAACGCTAGCCGATAAAAAATAAAAAATAAAAAAAAGAAAAATTACCTGTTCTTAGGAACTTGTTTGAAGTGTTGCCTGTGTAGCAGTTGTGCCAATGTACTTCATGCCTACCGTCGTATCAACATCTTGTGTTCGTAAATACGTCGCAGCATTTTCAGTATCTTGAGCATTGTAACCAGCTACCAGTACAGCAACCTTTCCGCTTGACCACTTCGAGTTGAAGCTTTCGATCAAGAATTGGCCAGAGCCAACTTGCGTCTCAGCAGTAAAGCTTGAGCCACACAGAGGTGAAGTACTTCCAAGCAATTCAGCAGCTACGGTGTTAACGCAACTTCCTCCAACAACAACTAAGTTTTTGGAAGATACTGAGCTTACTTCTGAGTCTTTTACAAGAACAACGCCAAGGCTGGTGACGGGATCGTCATCAACAGTAGCAGCTTGTTCAGCAACGTAGACCATTGCCTCGACTTGCTCATCAGGGTAACTGACTGTCGCAATAGCTTGGTCAGTATCGCTCTTATCTAAGGTGTAAAGTGTTCCCCAGAGATCCATATCCTGATAAAGATCAGAATCAGATTCAAGCTGAATTTCCTGTCCAAGTCCTACTTGCGGTGCAGTTCCTACTGAACCACTGTCCGCAGACCATGTTCTAACAATATCAGCTACGCCGATATCATTATTTGAGCCATCATATCCTGCGTCAAGAGTGACAATGGAAGCTCCATAGGTGCTTGCATCATCTTTTTCTTGAAAGATAATTAAAGCAGGCCTTACTATGTTTCCACCTTCAGGATTTTGCAAGTAGATTACTGTGTGGTTAGTTGCAGTTACAGCCTGAATCCCTCCAGTAATGTTATACGTTAGCGAACCAACGGTTAACGCACCAGAAGAGTTTTGCTTTGCTGTTGTGTTGACGCTTCTGGTTGTGGAGCCGAACGTAAAGTTCCATACTCCCCCTCCATTTATATCACCACCTCCACTATCTCGAGCAACATCAACGTCAGTATACCCATCCCCATCAGGAAGGAGCAGACTAGTTATGTTACCTGCGCGAGTCGTTGAAGAAATACCATTGAAGTTTTCAAGGTCAATCAACGTTGGTTGGTAGAATGCAACTTTTGCCCCCTTATGGGTTTTTATACCAGGGAACAAAATCACATCATTCGAGGAGCTATCAGGAGAATTGAATCTTGCCTGCATTGCTTCCTTTGCCAATGTCGAAACGCCAGTGTACTCAATTGTATAGGTTTTACCTTGGATAACAGCAGTTATTGATCCTTCAGAGTTTGCTGGATAATTATTAGATTCACCAGTAAATATGTTCTTCAAAGTTACGTAGTCATCGCTAGCAACGGTGCTCGATGTATTCTTAATCTGAGTGACTTCATAAAGTCCCCCACCGTCATTATCATTCGCAATAACCACATATTGAGATCCATTTACTAAAGAACTTTCCATAACTCTAATAGGGTCTCCATCGCTATCTCCCAAAATCATACCTCCTAATCCAGCACCCTCAGTCACTGCTTCAGAAGTCGTTTTATTATAAACCCAGTTCACCGTTTTAGGTTCGCTAGATTCATAACTTCTAAAATTGACATTCATTTTGTCATTTGACGAAGGGCTTACTAGAATAGTCTCTCTGTCAGTCGTGTCATCTAAAGGGATACTTATCCCAGTAAAATCAAACTTGAAAGACCCGAAAACCGGATCTACAAAGACTTCTCCTGGAAATATAGCATCATGGTCGCTATCTGGCGCACCCATAGAAAAGATAAGCTTACCTATGACCCCAGTGTAAGTTGTTTCTGTGCCATTAGCAAGGATAAATTCAACTTGAGTCCCATCAATAGTATCTTCATCGCTACCTATTTTAACAGCAGTACCATCCTGAAGAACTATTTTATTAGAACCGATAGAAACCGAAGCCGATATTCTTTGATTGTTTTCATCAGCAAGGTCAACAGAAACTTCAACACCGCTTATTTTCTTGGAAGCGTGTTCATTAATTTCCTTTCTATCAGTAGATCCTGAGCTATCGGTAACCTTAATCGTTGCAGAGCTATCTGTTGCAGAAACAAGTTCGATAATATATTCTGAACCTTCAACTGAAATTGTTGCGGTAGGATTTTCTGAAGACAAATCAATTGTCTCAGAAGACTTAAGCAATACCAACTTTGAAGCTGTTGTTCCAGCTCCAACAGTAAACCTCTGTCCGAACAAATCAATATCTTCTCCAGAAGAATCTGCGTGTGTAAAGTTAACATTTGACTCAAACACAACTGTAGCGTTGTAGAGCTGTTGTGTAGAAGGATTAGTTCCCAATGAAATACCAACTTGCGGATCGTCACTTGAAGTAGGCATTTCTGCAAAAACAATTTGCGAAGTTCCACCAACATCAATTTTCTGAGTGTATTGAACACTACTTACTCCTTCAAATGTTCCGTCCTCTAGAATTAGAGGCAATTCGGCATCAGTTAATGTGCTTCTCACTGAACTCAAGGTTGAGTTAAGGAAGAGCTCTGAAGAGCCGGTGAACAAAGGGAAGTTCTCACCACTAATAGTAGTGGTGCCACCAGAAGATGTCGTTCCACTACCAATTACTGATTGCAAGTCTGTCATAATGCTTGTAGCGGCAGCAATGTCTGTATTCGCAGCATTACTTCCCCATACCACTGCAGCAGTACCCGCATTCTCGAAAGGTTGTGGGTAATTTGCAGCAAGAGCAAGTCCTACTGTTGAACACATCAAAGCGGCCGAAGCCATGACAGATGCTATTTTTTTAAATTTAAACATTTTTTTTAACCCCCTTTCAGCTTTGTACCCTTAACAGTCCCGCAGGACCCCTCATAGAGGAGGCTTTATAGGCCCGTCAAGTGACTCTATTGTAACATAGAGTTGCTCTGGTACTAAGCTTTCCAGAGTATACACTTCAAACTACGGCACTTTAAAAACCTTTCCTATATCTCTTCTTTCCTTTGGGATAAGTCGAGCAAACTTTAAAGATTCTTTATAAACCTTGTGCTGTTACTCCTAAAAGTGACACAATTTACGAACTCCATAAATGGGTATATATGTTTTTTAAATAATATATTCTATAAATAACATATACCCAACCACAACATTTATAAGATATATGGTCTATTTGGAATATATCATCATGGCTATAAAAACAAAGACAAGAGAGATCACAATTACCGACGATAGAGGAACATTTTCAACGTTCTTTAAGATGTTTGGTAATGAAAGCCCTTACGATTTCGAAGGATTAAGTGCGCTGCGCAACCTTCTTTCAAATGAAAAAGCAAAAATCTTACATACCATCAAGATGCGCAAGCCCTCTTCAGTATATGCCCTTGCTAAACTCATCTCACGCGACTTTAAATCAGTATACCAAGATGTAAAATTACTAGAACGATTCGGATTTATTCAGCTTGTTAAAGAGGGCACCGGCAAGCGCAATCGTCTCAAGCCCATTATCATAGTAGATACAATACATATAGAGCTGAAAATTTAGGAGCAAAGCTGTAATTCTGTAATGATAAGGCCTGGAGACGCAGGCACAGAATAGCTTGCTCCCCTAAGAGAATTACCGCATACTCCTTGTTCGGTTGTCATAATAAACTCCCCCGCGCCCTGTCCAGTACTGATGTTCTGGACATATTCTATCTGAAGCCGGTACCCAGAAACAGGTCGATCTATGCCTGGATTGAAGCCTTTCTGCACCAGTTCCGTAATCGTGCTATTAACAACCAGGCAGCTTTCTCGCCCATCAGTGCACTGCTGATCACGTTTACAAGAAATAAGAAGTTCCGCGACACTAAGGAAACGATTGTCAAATCCCTGGGCACAGTCAGTTGTCGTCTCCATACTACTTGCTAGAAAATAATAAACGTCAGTATTCGCCCTAATATCTTGTTGAGGAGTACGTAACGAAAAGGTCAAAAACACAAGAAACACTACGGCAAGTAGGATCATAATAGCCACAAACCCAACTAATTCCTCTTGTCCTCTTCTCATGTGCGTTGTACTCCTAAGATAATTTTCCCTAAATCGCATCTTTCTTTCCGAATAGTAGAATCATAAAAACATACGGCAATGAATGAACTTACCGAGCTGAAGCTGTTGGTTGAATTGTAAATAGTAATGGTGCTACAATTCGGATAGTTTTGACTGGTACATTCAATTTCATTCTCAGCAACTTTTTTTATTTGCAGCAAAGGAGTATTCCAAAAGGAATTGTAAGTTTCTGATTGCTGGACGCGTCTTTTGAGTACAAAAGCTTTATCAAAGTCTGCACAAGAGGCGCAGCTGCCAGAAGGATAGTTAAATTCAGGACTCCCAACAATCTTGCGTGCTTGCTCTTGTGACTGAAGTTCCCGTATATCTTCTGCACTCGTGCGTAATGAAGCAGTTTTCAAGGAAGCATAGAAAACCAAGATCAGCCCAAAGAGGATCATCAGCGCCACAAGCACAAAAGCCATCTGTTGTATCTTTAACTGTCCTCTAGAAGAGCCTACAAGCAAGCACATTATTTGCATCCTCCAATTGTTCTGCCTCTCGCGCCACACTTCCCAGAGATCCAGAACTCGTTATTGTTCGAGTGAATTGTGCATAGCTCCTCAATTCCGTAGACAAATCACTTGAGCACGCACTTCCTTGAAGAAGATCTGCTTTATCTGCATATACCTCAGCCAGCTCAGCAGCTCGTTTCATAAGGCGTTTAACATGGCATTCATAAACGTCGGGATCTGAAAAAATCGCGGCATAGAGCAGCGGCTGGCCCACAGCATCAGGATAATAGACAGTCTTGGAATCGCGAGTAACTGCCCGACGAGCAAGGTCTACCTGCACACCACACCCGGTGCCTGAAAAGCAAACGCTAATCGCTCCAGCAGCGCATTGAGAACGTCGTTCGACAAACGAGACGTGAGGCATGCCTAAAGCCTTTAACTCATCAAAGACGTCATTAGGCGCAGCAATAAAGCAATAGTTATCCATTGTTGCAACAATCACGTCCCCTACTTTATAGGGCATGGAAAGCGGTTTTACAAAAAGATGAAGAACAGTACCCTCCTCACTACTAGCAGAGAATACATACTTATTCCTTATTCGAATGGCTACTCCTTCTTCGCCCCACTCGTTTCCAAATGATCTGACCTGAGTAGCAATTGACTGTTCACCAAATACTCCGACATTTGAACATCGATTAATAACCCGTGTTTCACCATTGAACTGTATTTGAGAATATTTTCCACTTTCAATTCCTGTCTCTACTGGACTTAGGAGAGCAACCAGCTGGGCAGCAACTTCAGTGTCCGTCTGCTGCTGGCCTTGAGAAATAAAGTTAAACGTTGCATAGAGCGCGAGAAAAAGAATAAGCGCACCTACAACAATGGCGAAAATCCAAGCAAAACTTACTTCAAGGCCTCGTGATTTCATGGGGTAATACTAACAAGAGAAGCTGCACCACTTTTAGTAATAGTAAAACTGACTTTTCCGCCTTCTACATCATAACATCTGAAGCTGGATCGCGTCGCTGTATCGATATGGGCAAGAGGGTAAGCCGCTTGATCACAGGCATTTTCAGTAGGGTAAAAAAAGAGCAAATAGTTCTCGCGCAAATATTTTCTTAAGGAAGGATATTCCTCAAGCCCGCCCCCATAGCTAACATTTCCGATACAAACACTTTCAATTCCAGTAGGAATAGTGCCCGAAAAGGTTGACCGTGCAATTTCCGAGTTCCACGCCTTATCTACTTCTCGTTGCAACTCTTGCTGAAACAGGCCAAGCTGCGCGCAATTCTGCAAGCTTAAAAAATGAATAATTGCATACATGGCAACAGCAACAATAAACGCAATAGTTAGAACAGATAAGATAAAATTGAATGATAATTCAAACCCTCTCTTCCTCATAACACGCTCACTCAGTTATGCTAATTAAAGGTTTCGCTATCCCTGTTTAACCGTCGTGGCACTGGCAACAATGCTACAAGCGTTTGGAGCTGGCTGATTGCCATATCCATCCATACATTTTATGTAATATACTTTGTTCGATTCCCAGCGAGTAAAGTGTTTATTCTTAGATGTTGGAGGGTTATAGATAAACTTTAGCCCTTCCGCAAAGTTGTAATTACAGCTTGTCGTGGAGTATACACATTCTGCATCCTCATTGGTTACTAGCTTAAGTGCATCTGAACCCTCTCGATAAATACGAGTAACGAGTGGTGCAGATCGGTCTGCAAATACGGTAAAGCTGGTGTTTGTTTGAGCGGCATTACCTCCAGCATCTACGCATCTGAAATAATAACTATAGCTGCCAGAAGCAAGAGCAAGAACTTGAGAGTGCTTGAAGGTATCACTTGCAAACATTGCTATATAGCTTCCCTCTCTTCCAGTTGGACTAAAGTAGCAAAGCGCTCTTCCTTCATTAGCCCCATTGCTTGTTTCAACAGTCAGGTTGAGAGGAATAACGTCGGTGCTGCCCGTAATAGTGCCATTCGGTCCGCTCTTGATAATAGTAAGCTGCTGGCTTCCACGTAACGTGAATCGGTAACTTTCACTATTGACATTCCGCTCATTATCTGGTTTTTGTGGCTGGTCTTTACATCTAAAGTAGTACGTATTTGTCTCTCGATCTTTAATTCCATTCAAGTTTGCAGTACAAGGATACAATTGTTGAGCATTTTGCTGAGAGATACGCGTTGAGCATTGCATCGTATTTTCCATATCATTGTAATTCTTGTCTTGGATGCTCCATTTGCATTGGGCAGGCTCGTTAACAAACACATTCAGGGAAATATTCTGCACTCCGAACGTTACAGGGCTTCCCTCTAAGATAGAAGTTGATTCAATGACGGGGGGCGTTGTATCTGGACTTGGATCGACACAGAAATTGATTACAAAGTCGTCGACATTCTCGTTGCCGTTTGCATCTCGGCATCGAACAAAGTAGTTGAAGATTCCGTTGTTCTCCAATTCTAGTCCCTCAGCCTCTGCACTAACTGCTTGAGGTGATGGCAAGCGCATCTTCTGTGTGTGATTGTATCGATACAAGTTACTATCTCCGAAATAAAATTGCATTTGATCAAATGCAGCTGTTCCATTTGGTCTAATCGTGTCAATCTTACACTGCGTAGGCTCATTAGTCCTGATACCAAACTCAAGTGGCGTATAAGGCAAGATACATTCTCCTGCTTTGTTACTCACAATCTCTACGCCGCGGTTTGGCGGCCTGATAGTATTATCTGGAATAAATCGTAATGCTTGATTAGTTGGCTGAAGCGCCTCAGGCCATGGCTCAATGGTTGCGCTACTAACATCGTTCTTAGCAACCCAAACACAACGTTCTTCGACAGTACCCTTATTCTCTTCAACAAGCTCGCATGCCTGTCCTAGTGATTTGCAACGATATTCAGAGCACGGCTTCAAAGGATCTCCGTTGCATTCCTCACATTTAGCACCACCAAGAGGCGCCTCCCATGGTAAACATTGTAATGTGACGACTTTTTTCTTTTCATCTTTATACAACAAGACAAAAACAATCGCAGTCACCGCAAGGCCAACAAAAAATCCTGAAGTCGCGGCACTCTGACCAAATAATGCCCCTTGTTGCCCTACCACCCCCTGTGCTTCTCCAACCGCTCCGAAGTAACGCAAGTCTCGCACAGCGAAATACGTTAATCTCCCCGAAGCAACTCCAGCAAAGCTCGCAAGGGCCAGCGCATCAGTTAAGCCTTCGTCTGCTCCCAACAGCGGAGCAATTAATTTAATGCCTCCGTACACAATTCCGCCCCATGCTAAAGCAGAAACAAGAACGCCAGCAACCCCACCGCTAAAAGCTTGCCCTCCGAAAATATCACCGATCGTTCCAGTAATGCCTGCGCCAGCACCTCCAGTTCCAGTTGCTCCAGAAGCTCCACTGCTCCCAGCACCTCCAGTTCCAGTTGCTCCAGAAGCTCCACTGCTCCCAGCACCTGCAACGGGAAGCTTTTCTCGACCACGAGCTGCAAGTAATGAAGCCCAACCACCACTTGACTCGGTGCCAACAGGCGTAGTTGAAGGGACACCACCCGCGGCTCGGGCCCTAAGACCTGGATATGCAGTCACCATATTGAGCTGACCAATAACAAAACTAATTGCGACAATAGAGAAAATTAAAAGAGATATTTCCGAGAGGGCAACAACACCAAGCAAGCCACGTCGTTCACCACTCTTTAACTTCATGCAAGTGTAACAAGAAGATTATTTATAAACTATTCTTTGGTGAGGCAAAATGGAAAAATGGATGTTACTGGCAGCCTTTACTCTTCAAAAAACTATAAATTTCATTAGCTTCAGATGGAGATCGAGCACACAACCTATAAGAGTATTCTCCATTTCCGCATTCTATATCAACAAAATAAACTGGGAGAAGAAATACTCTGTCTCTAAATCTCATTTCTGTAGAGCCTACATTTATTTGGGCCACATCGTACCTAAAACCAATATAGGCACTCTCATCGTCTCTCACGTAAGATCCATGGGTTTCTGCGAGCTTTAAAGAACCTGGAAAGAAATTCGCAACTCTATCTGGACCTAGTATCACGTCTCCAATCCTGTAAAATTTCTCAGTTCGCTGAGCATCCAGTTTTTCATTGATCCTATTAATATTAGAAATATCCTCTAAACGCCGAGGGTCGTTCATACGGGCTGCGGCTTGTTGTGCTTGGGCGTTGGCTCTTTCGGCAGCAGCTCTTGTATCTGCATGATATACGATTGCTCCAGCAAGTAATGCGCCACAGCCAGACAAGCCAGCACTTGCTGCAACAGCACCTCCAGCTAGAAGTGCTTTCAAACCATTACTACGCGATTTCTGCATAAAAACTATACAAATTAAGACTATTTAAATTTTTTCATTACTCAAGAGTGAAACACTATTCCTCTTCTGCTAGACCAAGTTGCTTCAGTAGTTTCTCGCCACCAATCTGCTTCTTGTAGCCATCTTTGAATCCCTTATCCCCAAGCCAGTTAAGCTTAGGACCACAGTCCCCCAAAGAAGAGCATAAATTAGCATAGTCCTGTTCCCACCCATCTTCAAGACACTCGCAATTATCAACGCATTTCTCTCCTCCAAATAGCCCTTTTTCATAACTCACCACGCAAGCCTTGTTACCCTGACCACATACAGTCAGCGTCTCTTGACTATTCCAGAAGTTAAGACCAGGAGTGTTAGCAGGAATACACGTGCCCTTTACAGTACTATTCGCAAGTTCCAATCCAGGCTTCCATAAGCAATCTCGGCGATCAGTGTTCTCGCAATCAATCTCTTCTGTTTGAGCAAGACAGTCCTGCCATCGATTAACGCGGCATGCAGATTGTGAAAATGTTCCCAATGAAGTCTCAATCTCATCTTGAATACATTCATGTGCTCTAAAATCACCACAAGGCTCAGTAACGACTTCTCCATTCATGCAGATTCTTCTGAAGAATCGGCTTCCAACGCTATTTGCACCAACGCCTGTCCTCGAATCATCATTTAAACACCAGCTCTCACCATGTCTCTTAGCCTGGCCTTCTTCATCAATACAGTTCAAGTCAGCACAGACATTTGTTCCATACGTCACTCGCACATCAGCAGCATTTGCATCTCGGCAGAAGCTACCAAGAAGGTAATTACAGTTACCACAACTCGCGCTTCCTGCATTCGCGCCCCCAACACCACAGCTCTGGTCTTTCGGCTTGACGTTAGCCCAATACTCTTTATCATTCACTTTGCGCGAGTCATAAATATTAGCAGGATTACCACACGTATCTACAAAGTATACTTCATCTTTACCTGGTGCACAGGTAGTTTTCTGAGAAGGCCCACAGATGGTTCCCAGTTCTTCAGCTGAACAAAGTTTATCCTTGTAAAATGTTCCTCCAGCGCTTGAGCCATTCTGTGTTCCAGTACTTGCTGAGCATTCTGCTCGTGTCGTAAACTTGCATGTTTTTTCAAATTCAAACTCATACACGCAAGCCCCTTTATCCTGGCCCTGAACAGCAGCAACGCAAGAAAGTTCGCTCGTGATCGTATTATCGAAGTTGGTTTGCAATCCTAAAAAGGAAGATAACCGCTTGCATCGCACAAGAGAGACGAATGCTGCCTGGTCTCCCAACATGCAACATCCCAAATTGCACTGTGCCGGAGCTTCCGCACTCCACACACCACCATTGGCATTGCAGACGCGTTGAGGCGTATTATCCAAGCAAGTCCCCTCAGTTGAATCATAACAGGTCCCAAGTTTACAGAAGCTGGTAGAATCACAGCTCGTTTGTACCTGTCCGAATCCAGTATCGCACTGGTCAGCAGGAGCATTCTGACAGAAAGCCCCCTGTTTGGTGCGCTCGCAGCACACAGTAGCAGTCAAATTAGCAGCTTCCACGAGTTGCATTGCAAATAACAAGATAAAGAGAAAGCCAATGCCCAATACAAGTTTCATTTATTGTCCCCCAAACCCTGCAGGCCAAACCAGGCTGCGTGTCGCGAATGTAAAGCTTTCTTCTGTTTCAACATTGGTTAGTATGTAAATGGTGTCTCCCTCTCTTCGTAATTTCTCTATCTTAAGATCAGGGTAGTATTGAATATATAAAGTTGTTTCTGAGTCGCCCAAGGTCGACTCAAATTCAACAATACTTGTTGCTATCAAAAGGAGATTGTAGAGTTCACTCTTCTGTGTGGCAGAGAATGATCTGAATGTCTGCGTAGATTCTTTACTTACGGTCAATGGCTCGTCAAACTCAATCGCAATCCTTCCCGGCACAATACTCACATTAAACTCTCCCACGTCTGAAACGACCGTGTATCCACGACGCTCAAACTCGCTCTGCAACTCACTCACGCAAGTTCGCACTTCCCCACCCAAGGCGCTCTTAATCTCCTGTTCTACATGAGCAACAAGTAAAGGTTGCTGCACAATACAAGGTTGATAATTTTCACCAATATAACACAAATATTGAATCTGCGTGCCCCCATATAAGGTAGAAGGAGAAGGATTAAGGGAGCCCCCTTGTTGAGTAATTGTTTCTAAACTGTCTTCCAGTGACGGCTGAATACAAGACCTCATAAAAGCAGCAGGGTCTGGTGCTTCTGCTCCGGTAAGTAGAACGCGAGCTTGTGGGATGAAGAAGAGCGCTACAACAAATCCAACAAGCACAATCGCAACAATGACAAAAATAGCAACCTGTCCTCTTTTCATCTCTTCAAGAGTGCGTAAATCTTTATAAGAGTTGCGCATCAGAAAGCACCCGCGCGAATAGCAATACAAGTGCCCGGATTATCAAATCGATCTCTGCAAATGATATAATGTGTTGCGGTAAGGTTGAACGACGTGCTATGAACGAGATCATTACCTTGGAGCAGAGTCCCGTTTGAGAAAGGGAACGCGCAGCTTGAAAGGCTATACGCACAGCGCGCAGGCTCATTGGTAATTACAGTAAGCCCGTTCTGTTGATACGCTCGTGATATGAGCGGTCCAACTCGATCAACAATAAGCTTAAATTTGGATTCTCCAGTCGCTACATTACCAGCGTCATCTTGACATCGAATAGGCAACACATAGTCTCGGCCTTCAATAAAAGTCAACCCGGGCTGTTTATGTGTGTCTGTACTAGACTCGAAGAAGCGCACGAATCCCGCACCAGGATTAAATTCACACCATCTACTCGTACCAGGGGCGCCACCGCTCGTTGTTACAATTAAGTCAATTCTGGCAGGCAAATTACCAACAGATATATTTTCGTTATTTGGTTTTAAACTGGTTATTACGAGCGGAGTTGTAGTTTTCTTAATAACATAGGTAACGCTTTGCGAATTAGCATTTCTATTAATGGACTCATTAATCGTTCCAATCAATTGAGGCTGGTCTTTGCATCTGAAATAATAGTTGTTATTATCATTTACTATTGGAAGATTAGCGTCACATCTCCAACCAAAAATATCATCATTTACTAAATCAGTCTCACACACAGCCGAATTTTCCATTACATCATACGCTTTATCAGCAAAGCTCCATTTGCATTCGGCAGGCTCATTGACATAGAACGTTACATTCTTGCTTAGGGTTCCAATTGCTGCAAAAGTAGGGTTAGCGGGAACGAACTTCTGTATCGCAGGAGGCGTCTTATCGGGTTGCGGAGAGAGGCAGAATTGTATGGCATACTCATTTGTATTTGCATTTCCCGCTCTATCTTGACATCTAACATAAAGTGAGACATCATTTCTCTTGTTTGGATTGAGCGTATCTAATAGTCCGGTAAGGCACTGATCTGCAGCAGGAGTATCTTCAAGGTCTTCAAATCCTCCTGCGCCCTCGACCTGACTTGTATTAACTGCGTCTAGGCTGACCGTGCGCACAATTTCTGTGTGATTCATTTTATACAAGCTACTGCTGCCAAAATCACAATTCATATCTGCATAACTAGAAGTGCGTTGTATGGAAAGCTTACATTGTCCACGTTCGTGTAATGAGATACCAAAAGGAATTTGCTCAAATGCAGGCAAGCATCCGTCTCCACTAGGTGATTTAAGCATAAATCCATTTTGTCCCGTATTAGCATAGGAGTATCCCGGTAGCAACACTCCTGGATTTGGAGATATAATCGGAGGTCCAACATCTCCACTAGCGACGTTAATACATGCTTCTTCATTTGTACCTTCATTTACAAACTCACACGCCTGCCCGATACTTTGACACGAGTATTTGTTACATGGCAATCCGTTCTTTCCACACTGGTCACACTTCGCTCCGCCTTTAGGTGGTTGCCATGGTTTACATGTAAATTCAACTTTTACCTTCTTTGTTTTGCCGATGCCAAGTAGTTTTACAATAATAACTGCAATAATTATAGCAGCAACAACGATAAGTAAGAACGGAGCCGCCGCAGCAAGAAAGGCAGCAAAAGTTGAATACGTCGCTCCACCAGTTAGCAGGAATCCTCCGGCAATAGCCCCGGCTATTGCACCAACAACAGTTACTACTAATAGTCCATCTCCTTCCAGCCCTGCCGCTTTTCCAATCAAAAAGCCCATCGCTGCACCGGCTGCTGCGCCCAGAGCAACATTACCAAAAGAGGTTAGGCCGACAGCCTTCACTCCTCCAATGCCGCTGTATACTGCTGCGGCCCCTCCAGCAACAGTTAATCCAGCACCGCCAAGTCCTACGTATCCCAGGTAATCTGCAATTGCCTGTTGTTTCTGTGCAGGCGTTTTCCCAGGATCCAAATTCAGCAAGGCGGCAAATTCTTCTTGGGTAAGTTGCTCTGCTTTCTGACCTTCTTTAGGTATTGCCAAACCTGACAGAGCAGCCAAATAACTCACGCTAAGTTTCTTGCCTTTCTTGATACCATAACCATCGGTTGTGACATCACCAAGAATATTTGCACTAGCACCACAGTCGCCAAGGCTCATGCACAAGTTGTTCATAGCTTCAGTAAACTTCGGCTTCACCCAATCGCAATTCGCCTTACACTTCCATTTTCCAGTAATACCCTTTGAATAAATTGCAGTACATGTTTGTGTTGCAATTGAACAAATTTCTTCACCAACCTCGCCACCCAGCCCATCTCCTGCTTGCAAGTCAAAACCTGGCGGATATTTAGGCACGCACCTGTCAAAAGTAAAGTATTTCCCCATATTGATATTTTTTATCGTACAATCGGTGATTTTTTCACAGCCCTTAAGTTTTTCTGCATCGGTGTTTGCTTCAAGACAACGCTGCCAATTATTTATTCTACAGGCCGCCTGAGAGAATTTAGCCGGTTCATCTCTACTCTCAACGCAAATTTCGTTTCTAAATCCTTGACAGGGTTCAATTCTAATTTCGCCCTCGTAACAGACCTTGCGATAGTGGGTGCTTCCTGGAACGTCAACACTGCGTTTTGCATTACCTGTGCCCTCTACACCAATCTGGCTTTCAAATACGCACCAACTTTCGCCATGCTTTCTCTTCTGGCCCTTGTCATCAACACAGCTCAAATCTTTACATACTGCATTTCCATCAGAAGGCTTTGCATCTTGCGATCGTGGCGTACCACACACGCTACCCAATAAATAATTACAATTACCACAACTTGCTTGACGCCCAAGGAGGTTGTTCCCAATAGCTAAGTCACAACTTTGATCTTTTGCTAGTAGTGCCCCGCCATTCCAGCTTTTCACTTTATTTGCATCATAAATATTCTCTCTATTACCACAACTATCAAACCAATAGACTTCGTCTTTTCCTGGAAAACAGCCTATCCTTTTCTGTTTTTCGCAACTCGTATTCAGAGAAGAGCTTGAGCATAAGGTATTTTCGTAGAAACTGCCTTGTTTCTCCAAACAGGCCACTTTGGTGCTAAACTTACACGCTTTATCTCCGTTTGTATCGCTGCCCGTAACGCATGCGCCCTCGACTTGCCTCGTTGATAAGGCGATACATGCGAGCTCATTCTCAACAGGTCTAAATTCAGTCGCAAGCCCGCTCCTTGCCCGCAAGGTGTTACATGTTTTCTCAGTCACGTATTGCGTTTGATCTCCGAGAAGGCAGCATCCAGGCCTACACTCTGCAAGTTCAGAAACTTCATCAACTTTCCATACTCCACTTATTTGTTCACAGCTTTTCTTTGGTGATTGAGGAGCACACGTTCCCTCGATAGGATCTATGCACGTTCCAAGCTTGCAATCAGCAAAATTTTCTCTTCTACCCGGAAAACAAGTAGTGTTACAGGCCCCATTACACGCGGTGGCAGGGTATTCCTGACAGATACTGCCTTGCTTGTCTTCTGAACAAGTCCATAAACCTGTTTCCGCAGCAGAAACAAGATTTTTCCCAAAAATGCCGATAAATAGAGTTCGCAGTAGTCGCACTAGATTACTTTCTGGAGAGGGTGCCTGCTCAAGCAGGTTCGTTTGTCCGATAAAGTAAGCGAAGGAAATAGTCGCAACAACCAACAGGCCAATCTCAAACAGAGCCGTTTTTTTCATTAAAATCCTGCCGGAATGGCGCACCCCCGTATTGCAATCATTAGTTCTTTCCCTGTCTCTTTATGTTCAAGGGTATAAATCTTTGTCGAATCCGACTTCACATCTTTTTTTATTTCAATATCCCTATATAACAAACTGTATCCAAGATTTTCAAAGTAGCAAAATTGTGCTTCTTGCCTTGCTATCTCATGCGCCACACTAATCAAGTCATAAAAAGGACTTCTCGAAATAATAATAAATTTCTCATAACTTTGGCTAAGTCCGTCTTTAGATATGGTTAAATTTTGCATAATTTCTAGCTCGACGATGCCAGGCTTTGATACTGCCTCATAAGTAAAATCTCCACTAGAACGAGTAAATCCTCTTGTTGTCAACTCTTCTCCGAGTAAGTTAAAACAGTTTTCTATATCATCCATAAGTTGCTCTTGCAACTCCAGTCGAACTTCCTCAATGTACCGAGGATGTTGCATTACACATGGCTGGTAATAATTAATGTTTTTGCACAGATAAACAATCTTTTTATCTTGATACAAGGTTGTATCCTTTGGTTCCGCAAAACCACCATTGGCAAGAAGATCATCAATAGTTTTTTGTATTTCAGGTCGTAAGCACTGTCCCAAAAAAGCCTGAGTCTCAAATACCTGTCCGACAGTAAGAGTCGGCCCCGTTCTTAAAACAAAAAAAAGAACAATCGCACCCATTAATAAAAGCGCAACGATGACAAAAATAGCAACCTGTCCCCTCTTTTCACGCATTTTCTACAGAGTCAGACGCAGTATATAAGGTTTTCAGAATTATTGCTAATCGTCTTGCTCAACTCTCGGTGCTAGGACGAAAGACAACATAACCTTGCCTGCTGGAAAATTAATACGCATTGGTTTATTATCTGAAAAATTAATTTCTACTTTTTGAGCAATCTTTGCTCCCTTAATGAACTTACTCAAATATTCAAGTGAGAAACGGGCTGAGCTCGTGTCTGAGTAAATTTCAATCTCATCACTTGAGAACTCCGCACGTGCAGAGTTTAGCCCGCGGGCTTCAACAATAAATTTGTTGGGCTCTGAAAAGAAGGTACATGCATCCGATACAACCATACAATCCTCGACCACTTCAACAAAGGCACTTGCATCCATCTTGATGACGCTGCTAAACTCCCATTTAGGAAACTCGCGATCTTCACCCTCGACGCTAATAAGGGCAAGTGTAAAATCTCGCTTTATCTTATCTTGAATACCCATTTTCAAGGCATTTTCCTGCTTCTCCATGGTAAGCGAGCTGCCAAGTCCACACCTTCGCAGTACTGAGTAAAGGCTATCAAGATTAATCCCAAGCGTTTCTTCCTTATCTACTTCAAAAGAAGAAAACAACTCTGCAGGGATATGAAAGTAAACCATAGCAACGCTTGCCGGATCAATAGAGATAATTCTTAATCCTTCTTTAGTAACCCGAATACGTACATCAAGGACGAGATCTGAAATGATACTAATAACTTAAGAAAAAAGTTTAGGATTGTCAAGTTTGA
>CAYHLN010000012.1:0-19845 GCA_964357505.1 Candidatus Woesearchaeota archaeon
CTTCAGGTATTTCCAGCGCTATACCTGAGCGAATTTTCTTTGTTTCCCCAGGAGCGACAGAAACTTCTTCGACAGAATAAAAGTCACATCCCGCAGCTCCAGGAGTAGCGTAGAGGGGTGCTTTCGCATCAGGATGCATCTTTTTTAAAGGAATAGCTGGCAGCTCCATGGTTTTGCCAGTGCCATCAGCTATAAAAAACTAGTGGTGATCTCATGCAAGATACTTACCTAAGTCATTCAATGCACGAATAAGATTGGGTACCAAATAGCCGCGTTCTCTGAGGTGCTCTAAGTCCCCCCTCTGATACCATCCGAAGCCTGCATGCTTATTCGGTTCACAAATCCGCGGCTCGCCATCTGATCGGGAACAAAAATACATATGCACGTCAAAAGGTCCCTCAGGTGTTTCTGTAGCATAAACGCCAAGCCTTTTCCCAAGGAGTATAGAAATGCCAAGTTCTTCCCGCGCCTCTCGTACAACACACGCCCCTATTGTCTCTCCAGGCCTTCGCTTTCCTCCTGGTGGCTCAAAGCGTACCGTTCCATGCTTTGTATTTTGAAGGAGCAGTAATTGTCTTCCTTCAATGACCAAAGCGGCAGTTAGTTCGCGTTGACCCATATAAATTTATTTTTAATCTACTATAAAAGCATTATGCTCTTAATCTTTCATCTCAATTTTAATCTGAACGCTTCGTGGAATCTTAAGCATCATGATCGGGTGCAAAACTCGATCTTCAGCTGGAAGGTCAATAATTCTTTTATGAACGCGCATTTCAAATCGATCAAAGGTTGCGCTTCCGTTTCCGCAAGGAGATTTACGTGTGGTAACTTTCATGCGCCTCGTAGGTAACGGCACAGGCCCACGCATCATCACGCCAGTTCGAGAAGAAATATCTTTGATAAGTCCCACTATATTATTGAGTTGCTCAATGTCAACACTGCTCAGTTTGATTCGGACTACTCCCATATCGTCTTTATCCTAAAGTGCTTTTTAAAGGTTGCTGTTACAATCCAGAAAGAAAGTGGACCCTCCCGCGCCGCGCGGAAGGGCCCTTTCATCGTAGCTTAATACGATGAATATGATCCTAGGAGAGGCACGCGCGCTCTTTTAAACATTCTTAAAATCCAATCAGCGAGCTCAGCTCACGAATATCTGCATGACCTCCTCCAAAAGGAGGAGAACGCAATCTACTCCCCGGAGCGCGGTATGCTATCAAGAGAGTTCCAAGGAGCTCTCTACGGTAACCTTCAAGTGTGGAATCTTTCGTTCTGTAAGGAAGAGCTTCTAATCGCTGCAGTGTTAGCGTTGGTTGACGATTACCCATTGTCTGAAGAGTGCGAAAAAATAAGTCGTATGTGTTATTTCGACAATGCTGTCGTGCAGCACGCCACTGTTGCCCCCGAGCAAAAGATTTCTCTGCAGGAAGCTCTCTTTCTTTTGAAGCGTTTTGTTCAAGAGGTCCACTCCAGGAGTTGAGACGCGGAGCATACGTCCTAATTGTTTCTAGGGCACTGGCGTGGCTCTGCAATCCCACAATCGCTGCAATCTCAGGATAAGAGGGAACAAGATGCGTTCCAATCACACCTGGCGTATGGAGCGCAGCGGCACACAGGCCCCGTAATACAACCACTGATCTGACTCTCGATGTTTTCCCTCCAGCACTTTTTCTAAGTAAAACATCCTGGAGTCGTGCGATGAATGGAGGGTCGTCCGCACACTCTCGAGGAATGTCTGGTGCAGAACCGCTCCGAATAACATATTCCAGAGCTTTACGAAATGGATCGCTTACCACAAAAATCGAGAGAGTAGATCTTTTTAATCATTTCGCTTCGGGAAGAAGCCTATTTAAATACAAAAAACTCCAGAATAGAAAGATGGTGTCGTTACTTGCTGAACTCACAGTCATTATTTGCCTTGCAGCTGTTCTCGCGCTGGTAGGGCGCGCAATTCGCCAGCCGCCAATCATTGCTTATCTCTTAGCAGGTGTGCTCATTGGCCCGTTGTTCCTCAATCTTCTTACCGGCCAAGAGCTCATAGCAACCTTCGCACATATCGGAGTCGCGTTCTTACTCTTTATTGTTGGCTTGAGCCTAGACGTACGTGTGCTGAAAGAAGTGGGAGGTATCTCCGCGCTTGCCGGGCTTGGCGCGATCATCGCTGTTTCAGCAATCAGCTTTGGCGCGTTACTCTTAATTGGCTTT
The DNA here is from genome assembly GCA_964357505.1 of Candidatus Woesearchaeota archaeon. Taxonomy (GTDB): domain Archaea; phylum Nanobdellota; class Nanobdellia; order Pacearchaeales; family GW2011-AR1; genus JBBSZK01. Next base: position 2,203 of record CAYHLN010000012.1, read on the forward strand.
AGCTATACCCCTGCTCTTTATTTGGCAGCAGCACTTGCATTCTCCTCTACCGTCGTCGTCGTCAAGTTGCTATCAGATAAGAAAGAGATTGACACGTTGCACGGCCGCATCGCCCTGGGCATCTTAATCGTTGAAGACTTCGTTGCCGCCCTCGTATTAATGGTCGTTCCTGTTCTCGCAGGCGGCGATGCTTCATTGATCTTCTTCCAATTAGGAAAAGCAATCCTACTTATCGTGGCAGTCTTTGCTGTGGGCAGATTTGTCCTACCACTCTTGCTCACGATCATCGCTCGCAATCAAGAGATCTTGTTTCTCTTCAGCGTTGCATGGGCATTGGCCATTGCGATTACATTCCAAATACTTGGATTTAGCTTGGAGATTGGCGCACTGATTGCAGGTATGGCGCTCGCCCAATCAAAGTTCAGCCTTGAAATAAGTGGCAAGGTAAAAGGCATCCGTGATTTCTTCGTTGTTCTTTTCTTCGTGTACTTTGGAGCTCAGCTTGCCGGCCCAATCACCGCGCAGTTGTTTACCCAAGCAGTACTCTTCTCAGCATTCATACTTATTGGAAAACCCATTATTGTTATGACCTTTATGCGTATCGTAGGGTACAAGAAGCGTATCAACTTCTTTACCGGCATCAGCCTAGCGCAAATCAGTGAGTTCTCCCTGATTCTTGTACTCCTAGGCTTCACACTGGGCCAAGTCCCACAATCTGCACTCTCTCTCATCCTTCTTGTAGCAATCATTACGATTGCGCTCAGCAGCTATAGCACCTACTACTCCCATGCAATATTCGAACGCATCTCCCGATTGATTGATGTCTTTGACGGCAAGCGCCACAAGCTCAGCAATTACAAGAAAGAAGACTCGTACGATGTTGTTATCTTTGGCTGCAATAGAATTGGATACAATATTATGAAATCAGTGCAAAAGGCACACAAGAAGTACATTGTTGTTGACTACAATCCAAAGATTGTCATCGATCTGGCAAAGCAGGGCGTTAATTGCGCGTATGGAGACGCACACGATCGAGAGCTCCTTGAAGATTTGAATCTTACGACAGCTAAAGTGGTAATCTCCACTATTCCAGACGTAGGTGCAAATCTGATGATCAAGAGCATGCTCTCGCCTCATGCAGTGTTCATCCCAACCTCCCACTTTACAACGGACACTGATCTGCTCTACAAGGCAGGCGCCGATTACGTCATCATGCCGCACTTCCTGGGCGGAGAACACACAGCACATCTGTTGGTAAGCAGCAAGTTTAGCAAAGCAGGCATGAAACATGCAGGCGCTCAACACCGTCGTGAGTTACGTGAGCGAGAGGCGCTTGGCCACAAACATCCTTCTAACGAGACGAAATAATCGTTGAATCAGGAAAGAAAGAATCCTGTGCAAATTGAAGCAGCCTCAAAACAAGCTCAACAACAATAATGAAGATGAAGAAGAGCCATAAACTGGATGCCAGTTCTTGTACATTGCCAAAAGCATTTGCTATTCTTGTGAGCGAGAAGAATCCAGGAGTTGTAACAGAGATAGCTAGGATGGTTAGCGGGAAGAGCTTAGCAATTTCTTGGGCAAGTGCCTCTTTGTAATACGCGACAATACGCGTGGCAGTCACAATTGCTGCAGATAAGATAAGCGCCTGCTGAATCGTTTGCTGCTCAGGAGAGAGTACTGCAATGATCAATGCCAGTACCGAAAACCAAATGAGTACAAAGAAGGGCAAAATAACAATATATTCCACGACGTACAAAACGAAAGCAAAGAGTTTATTGAAAAAAGGATGGTCTGATTCATTATACTGCTGTAGATTAAGTGTCATAAGGTCCCGTTTAGACAAGTTCTTACAGAAAAACCAAATGAACAGTGCGTAAATGGTTAAGAGTACAGAATAAACTAAGATAGTCATCAGAACAAGGTAGTGCTCAGGTATGGCTGGAGAAAGTTCTACCCCCCATCCGGCAAGCAGCTCCTGTACTCCTTCTAACACCATCTTTCACTTAGGCCAGAACTCAATCTTTAAATAGCTTTTTGCCCCCATTTGAGCATGATCGATATCAAGCTCATCCGTGAAAGTCCTGAGCTCGTTAAAGAGAACATTAAAAAGAAGTTCCAGGATGCAAAGCTTAAGCTACTAGACGAGCTTAAAAAAAAGGATGAAACCTGGCGCGCGCTCAAAAAGCAGGCAGATGAGCTTCGCGCAAGCCGTAATAAAGTTTCTGTGCAAATAAGTGAAGCTAAGAAAGCCAACAAGGACGCAAAGAAGCTACTTGCACAAGCCAAGAAAATCCCAGAAGAGATTGCTACCATTGAAGCCAAATCAGCAAAGCTCGAGTCTGAAATTCACGAGCTAGTGCTACAGCTTCCTAATATCATGCATCCATCTGTTCCAACGGGCAAGGATGAAAGCCACAATCCAGAACTAAGAAAGTGGGGAAAGATACCAAAATTTGACTTCGAGCTGAAGAACCATGCAGAGCTGATTGAGCAGGCAGGCTTGGCTGATTTTGATGCAGCACGTTCAAGCGCAGGAAATGGCTTCAATTATCTTCTTGGAGACATGACGTTACTTGACCAGGCGCTACAGCGCTACGGCATGGACTTCATTGTTAAGAAAGGCTTCACGCCGGTTGCTCCCCCAATGATGCTTAATTTTGAAACGCTTGCAGGCGCACTGAATGGGCTTAAGGATTTTGAAGATGTTGTCTACAAAGTAGATAAGGAAGATTTGTATCTGATTGGCACTGCTGAGCACGCTCTGGTTGGTATGCTCAAAGGTAAGACGCTGCAGGAATCTGCCTTGCCGTTGAAGTATTGCGCACTCACTCCTTGCTTCCGTAAGGAGGTTGGCGCACATGGCCTTGACACCAAAGGACTATATCGAATGCACCAGTTCAATAAGGTCGAGCAAGTTGTCTTCACAACTCCAGACGCATCATTCAAACTCCTCGAAGAGATGCAAAAGATAACTGAAGAGTTCTTTCAGAGTCTAAAAATACCCTATCGCGTGATTGAAATTTGCTCGGGCGATTTGGGCGCAAAGTTTGCAAAACAGTACGATATTGAAGCATGGTTCCCTCGCCAAGAAAAATATGGTGAAGTTACTTCTTGTGGCAACTGCACAGACTTCCAATCCCGCGCACTTAATATCAAATATTGGGAAAAGGGCGAGCGCACATTTGTGCATATTGTCAACAACACCATGGTTGCAACATCACGTGCCATGGTTGCGATTGTTGAGAATTTCCAGCAGCACGATGGAACAGTCAAAGTTCCTGACGTTCTCGTGCCATATATGCACGGCACGAAAGTCATTGGCAAGAAAAAATGAAACTGCGTAGATTTTTTATAGCACGAGCAATCGGTCTTGCGTTTGTACTGCTTGTTGTTCTTATTGTTGGTGGGATTATGCACTTCACTGAAGACACTCCTTCAGTAGTAGAACAGTCAGCCTCTCAGGCTCAAGACAGCTCCTGCACAGTCGATGCCGATTGTGGTATCTACGCACAATGCCAACAGTTTAGCTCTTCAGACTCTACTCTATATGCTCCGTGCTCTTACTTCGCCACGACACAACCGCGCTGTATCAATAATGAATGTGTTTACAATGCTCCAGACGCTATCGTAGATCGTTGTTTACCTTCATGCATGAGTGAGAGTATTGTTCCGCGTGAGTGCTATACGCCTCGCGATAGTACTGGAGATCAAAACGCGGACGCAGAATGTATTTCACATCCTGAGGTACCGCTTGCCTGTCAAGGTCAGACGAGCTGCAAGAATGTCTATAGCGGCAACTGCCAAGGTATCACGGCAACGTGTGTTGCCAGTTAAGCTTATACTGTCGGCATCAAGCGATAGGCATCATTATGCATTTCTACAAGGCCTTCAAGAATTTTTTGTTGCGTACGCGGTAGCTCACATGCTCTCAGTTCCCAGTGATTCATTGCAGGATGGTAGCGAGTATTTGGATCCGGAGGTAACATAAGTGCTCTCATGCCTTCTTTATGGTAACGAGCCACCCGAAGCGCTATATCTTCGAAATTAGGTGAACTATAAATCTAATACGGGAACCTGCTTCTTTTCCCTTGATCCTTGTCACTTCTACGCGGTATTTGCCTTTTTCTAACGAAAGGTTAATGTGATCAATAGTTTGGGCCATAATTTCTTTTCATGAAATCGCTATTTAAGCATTATCGTGCGGCAGTCACAATGTCTTAAGCTCTTCAAGCGTTTCCAATAAGTACACAAGCTGAGCTTGTACCAGGGTGCGAATAGGAAAGGCCTTGTAGTCCAGTTCTCTGTCAAGCACATCCGCACATTCTTTCATCTTCTCTTCTAAGAACAAAATGTCTTGCTGATCTAGCCCAGCAGCTAATGCAGCACGGCGAACTTGTGCGAATTTCAAACCGCCGCCATAAAAATAGGATCCTATTATTCCAGTTGTCACTTCTGCCTCTGTTGCTCCCGCTTCATACTCTGCAGACGTCCTAATATGCTCACGAAATGCGCTATTTTTAGCACGGAATCCGCGCATAAAGTCTTCCATAAGATAAAAATGAGGATGGGGAGCCTTTAGCTTTTCAAGCGCTTTTTCAGCAAACGGCGCTACCAGCTCTCGATGCTTATCTACTATATCAAGATAGCTCAACCACACGTCTCGCCTTGTCAGCTCCGATTGATTCTGGTTCTCTAATGCAGGAGTAAGAAAATAACATACTTCTGCCTTTAACACCACGGCGCTCGGCTTGACGCGTAACAAGTAGCCAGTGCTGTTGTCTCCATGCAAGAAAGTGTCAGATCCTCCAGTCTTTTTCCGATGATCGTAATAGTCTTTGAATCCAAAGTCATAGTAGAACGGCCGTTCTATTGCGTGCATAAAAGGCTCTTCAGGCTCGCCCATATTCAAGGGAATGCCAAGCTCGCGGTAGTGTTCTTTTATTCGCTCATAATAGCCAGGCGAAAACTTTCGAGTCGAAAGGAAATAAGCAGCCTCAAAGCCCGCATTATGTAACGGATACATCAACTCCGGCTTCAGCTCATCAATTAATCCCATCAACGCTTTCGTCTCCTCAAGTGGCTGATTCCATTTCGCGTTTTCATATTCAATCGGGAACGTCCAGTCAATCATCCTGTTTGCTGGCGGTCGATAAAATCCATTAAAATAATGCATCAGACTAAATGGCTTACCGAACCAGGATTCATTCAGCCGCGCTCCTTCCGGATCTGCATTGTAAACAAAATACCATGTATAATCTGTTTCCTTCAGAACGTCAGGATGCCTGCCAAAGTATTCTACAAGAAAGTCAATCAGCAGTGTTCCGATGGGCTCATTCGGGTGGGGAAATCCCCATACCAACGCTACTTTCTTTCCGGAGCCCATTTTCAAATAATGCAGCGATTCTCCGCTCACACTACTCTTACCAAACTGCTTCACTTCAAGGCTAAACTCTCTTGCACGTTTGTGCATAAGCACATTAAGCTGATCTACAGTCAAGAACGCTTCATGATTCGGTACAGCCCCCATTATTTTAGAAATATCCATATAATTTTAACACGAGCCGCTATAAAAAGATTCAGGCGATAAAGTTAAATAGCCTTTTCAAGTGAGTTGCTTACATGCACGCAAATAATCACGATCTTTCATTCCTCAACCGTTCTATTCGGCAGCCTGTACCTTTGTCAGAGCTACTTGAAGGCCATTTACAATTTGGAAGTGGGCCTCGTGGATATCATCATACTCCTCGAGAGGATAGAGTATGCGCGATACACCTCGATGGCGTTCGCGGAAGCAGCCCGAATTTGTATCTGGATTACGCGCTTCCGACCCGTTCATAAGATTACTACCTCTGTTTGACTAATTGTATATTCTTAGACGTAAGAATAGCTTCGTCTAAAGACATAATATTCGTCCGAGGGTTAATTCCGATTATATCTCCCACAGTACCCGATTCCTTTCTGCTTGTGTAACGCGCATGTAAAGAAATTAATTCTTCTTCTGTCCCGATCACCGGATATTCAAAATAGCAACGTAGGTACTAAAATTCTCAAAGACGGCGATCTAGTGGAAGTTGATGCTACTCACGGAAGGGTTACAATTCTAACGAGAGCTAACGGCACGTAAATTTTCTATACTCACAGGATATTCAACTCCGTTTCTTACCATTCGAGCATTATACACCTTGCCTGCCTTGGCTTCATCCAAATAGACCAACGCAAAGCCTTCCCTCGGTACTGCCCCGCCAATCTCTCGAATGTCTTCAACAGGGGCATCAATTCTTCCGGAATTAACAAGTGCAGTAAGAAGCGGTTCACTAATGCCTGCATGCGTAGCAATAACGCCAAGATCTTCTTCTCCTCGTGTCAAGCGATTAATGGCTTCAATTAAGCACGGCCTTCTGCTTTCTACGACATCATTAAAGGGCGTTACGCGAACATCATTATATGTTGGCGAAGCAGGATCAGCCATCCATCGGGCAATATACTCCACTTCTCCATGTTTCTTTAATGCAACATCATTAAGCCGAAGATCCTCAAAATCAAGCCGTTCATCAGGAGCAGCTCTGTACGTAATAAAAGGTATTTGGTCAAGAAGTTCATGGCTGTACGGTGCTGGCCGGCATCTAAAAGCCCCGGCAACACGAGCTAAACCAGTGTACCTGGCTCGCTTCTTCGGGCTATGCTGGATGAAGAATCGAGCACCTTCAAGCTCAATGCCCGCGTCTTGTACGAACGTTCCCAATGCTTTCTGAGATTGATGGTACATGTCACGAATGCTCTGCTCAGTAAGAGATTGGTTTTTAACATCATCATCCTCCCGCTGCTGAGTGAGTCCGTGTCTGGTGATCATCAGCACTTTTCTTTTGGTCATACCTTTAAAGGACAAAAGAGCTATTTAAACGTTTCCTTGTGCAACTACTACTAAAAGGTAACATAATCGAAAGCTTTAAATACACCCTTGGGGGATTTATGTATAACCTATACCTATGGAAAAGAAGTTCATCATAACAAAGAAGGTGGCCAAGCACGGCAGTCAAGCGATTATTGTAGTTCCACGTTTATTGGAAGAGCACCTCAAGCCTGGTACAATAGTGCAACTGACAATAGAGATCAAGGAGAAAACACCATGAGTGAAAGAAAAATGATAGATTCTCCACGGTATGTCCCGACAGGAAGTGTGTTGGGGCGAGGAACCTGGGGGGTCGTTATAGAGGCCAGAGATACCGCGACAGGCGAGATGGCTGCGCTAAAAGTTCTTCAGCCAACCGAAACCGCTCGAGCGCAGATGAGGTCAAGAAAAATAACGCCATTTGAAGCATTGCGAAATGAAGGAGACCTATCTCCATGCGCAAATATAGTCCCCAGAACATTCGAAATAGATAGCAGAGGGACTCCATTTATTAGAATGCCCGTGTACTATGATTTCCTTGATCGTGCAATCAAGAGAGGGGACGCCAAGGAGCGTGCAATTCCCTATCTGGAAGATATAGCAAATGGATTATATGAAATTCATAGTGTTCGTGGAAGGGTCCATGGGGATCTAAAGCCTGATAATATTGCCCTTGGCAACGGAAAGGCACTAATAAGTGATCTAGGAACCTCAACATGCGCTTCTTTTGGATGGACGGTTTCCCCAAGAGATAATATGGGTTGCGCATATACTCGTGCTCCAGAGTGTTTTAGAGAAAACTCCCACCCCACTTCCCAATCTGATGTCTGGGCCTTCGGTGCCCTTGCATCAAAGCTACTTACTGGCGAGTACCCATTTGAAGCTGACCTAGACAAAGGTGATCGTTCATTTGTTCAATCAAAAGAACGATTCAATTCGCAATTGGAAAGTCACCTGGCAAAACTTCCTCGCGAGCATAAGAAATTAAGAAAACTACTCCGGGGCTGCCTTGCGTACGATCAGCATCAGAGACCGTATAATGGGGAAGAACTAAAGGCCAGGCTGGGAGAAGCGTTAGCCAAAAATTCTTTCGGCAACCTTGCCAGAGACTCCATTAACGCTCTAAAAAAAGTCGGTATACCTGCAGTCGTGGGCACGCTTGCGTTAATGGGAGTGTATTCAATAGGTTCTTTAATGGCGACGAGTAGCGATAAAATAAACCCTCCACCAAAAATTCGCGGGCTCCTTTATTTTGATGAAGCGTCAAAAGGAGCTCCTGGTTTTGAGGCAGAAGCTATCGCAGGGTTACCTGGCGTTATAGATGGGTTTATGATTCATGGTCAAAGCGATCTTGCAAAAAAGGTAACTTCCGATAGAAATGTTGCTTATTTAGTGAATTGTTTTGGCAATACAGTAATGGCAAACGGGTTAATTTATACACCAAGAGATATAGAAGGTTATCAACAAAGAATTTTTGACGAGATGACAAGTCCCGAAGAGAAAAAGCGAATAGAAATAAATGACTTGCCGCATCTTCACGTCAGAACAGCAAGTGCCATCAAGCATGCAATAGACACTCTCAAAAGGAAAGACGGTTCTATTGATTTAGAAGATGTGTGTGTAATGTCTACCCTTGGCAAAGATGCCTTAGATGATGCTAAAAAATATTCAGGCAGCGGAAATTATGAAAGATATAGGGATGCAACATACCCGGATGGCACGAAATTTTTTGATAAATACGAACGTAATTTTTTAGACTACTTTATCTCAGAAGTTCATAAAAACTAATGTTTTTCAAGTAAAATTAAAAGCAGAGGGCTTGTAGCTATCTGAATAAGTCTAAAGATCTCGCGAATATAGGAGAGAAGAACAGTCTCCTTCCCCTTACTTTTCTCGAGTTCATCAAGGCAAGTACCAAACTGATACTCTTTCTTTTGTGCATTGATTAAGTGCACGCTTTCTTTATCTTTATGTATGAACGCGTGCTCAAAAAGAGAATAGTACACAACAAGATCTTTAGTTAGTTTCTTAGTTCTCTCAGATAAGATGGGCTTTTCTTTTTGAGCATACTCATACGTGTAGAAAAGGGCATGCTGAATGTGTGTCAAAAAAGTTAGCAATTCCCAAGAAGCAAGGGGTTCGCGTTCATACCTCTCTTTGCTCAATACTCTCTTACAAAACAGAGTCAGTCTTTCGTGTTCGTCCTTTGATTCCTTTATTTCGCTTAGCTTATCAAAAGAAACGGCTTCAACGCCCTGAGCTAGCAACTCAAAAGAATCCTTCATAATAAAGAGGATTCTTCTTAAAAGAACCTCGTATTTCTTTTCAGATGGTTCTGAAATGTTTTCAATCACAATCTTGCCCTGTTCCTTAGCAACAACTTCAAAACCCAGGAGCTTATCTTTGGTAATGGTTACCACCTCTTTCTGAATTCGTATGTCGCTCGATTCAATAGAGATTTTATCATATCCTGCACGATAGGCATGGCTCAGCAACGTCGTCACATCGTGCTTATTATCGTTATTGAGATAGAGAGTTACTTCCTTAACTTCCTTTTTTTCACTCTGAATAATAAGCCTTCCATCGACATCTGAAATATCAACAGAATTTCCTGCCTTAAGCCCCTTGGAATCTATCCATGCCTTTGGTAGATAAGCGGTTAATCCGCCTTTTCCCTGTGCAATGAGAGTTCTTTTCATATTATTAATATTAATCATATCAGTTAAATATTAATAAACCTTTCGGGACTAAAATGTAACTAAAGAGTTACAACATAAGATGAAACAGACAAAAACAAACAGATTAGGAAAGATCCTAAGAACTACGGCGCTAGCAAGTGTTTTACTGGCACCTCAAGCACATGCTGAGCCAGTAAGTGCAGACGCACGTATCCGCTTCCAGTTCGATGGAAATGCCGACAATAATGTGATGCGAACCACGCTCGGTATTGCACCAGAGGAATCCTATGGGGATCTCCCAATTTCGACTAAGGGTCAATTCTTTGAAACATTTAGAGCATACAATGTAAGCTCAACTAACCAAGGCAACACGCTAAACTATACGGCTCTTGGAGCTCGCTTACCCGATGTTCCTTTGTTTGGAACAAATACGAAAGTAGTGATCTTTGGCAGTTTCGGAGATCGAAACGGCATTGGTATCGAAACAAGGCATAGTCTAGATAATTTCCTCGTAACGCTCAATGCAGAACAAAACGATCAAGATCAAACGCGTCTTGGAGGATCTCTTACGTATAAGATTAAAGATGGCCTTTCAGTGACAGGCGCATATGATCAAATCGATCAACCAGCAGGCATAACGCGACAGTACTTAGGTAATATTATTGCAGATCTCTCTGCAACTGACACGATCGGGGCTGCAGGAATAGTCAAGAGCAATGCTGATGAAACGACTGACTATGGCGTGGGCGCGTTCTGGGTTCATTACGGTAAAGAAGAAGACTGGGGCGTGCGAGCACGAGCCCGACTTGATTGGAATCCTGACCACGATGTACGAAGTATTGATGGTGAAGTTATTTTTGCTGAAAAGCCAACCACATTCAGACCAGGCGCTACCTGGATGGTAGGAAGAAGCGCCGGCGATGATGAGATGTATAACCTTTCAGTCATTCCGCTATCCGTAAGCAGAACTGAGCCAGTGTTATTGCAAAACCGAGCAAGAGAAGGTTTCTCTCTAGCTCTAAGGGGAAGTCATCTGCAAGCAGGAGATAACGATATCACTTCGATTGGAGGCGGTATCGGCTACACATTCCCCCAAAAGATGCTTGGTGGCAAGCTCGGCCTTTCAACGGATGTTAACTACAGCATCTCAGAGTCAGCAGAGAATGGCAGCATACGCCCAACACTATTCTACAAGAATGGTGCTCTAGAGCTTGAAGGCGGACCAATCATTCCCCTCGGTGATAACGATAATGGAATTGGAGCGTACATTGGCCTCCAGGTGCGATTTTAACATGAGCTTACACAATTATCGTTTTTGTAACTACTATCAAGTTAATACAATAGTAACATTTATAAATGGTGCGTACGGAGTAATTCTATGAAAAAACTAACCTCTCTTATTCCAGGATTGCTAGCACTTGCTCCATTAACAAGTGTATATGGGGAAGAGCCGCAGAAAGGCGCAGTCTCAGAAGTAGTCTCATTGCCAGCACCAGAACCGATTCCTGCTCCAGCAAAGCTTACGTTTCAGCTAAGAGGAGCCTATGTTCAGTCAACGCAAGGAGGCAAGGAAGGCTACGGTTTGAACACGCAAAACTCGATGATCTATAATCATCCTAACGTTGTTTCTAATACGCTCCTAGAGACGCTACCAAACGGCGATCTTAATATGGGAACAGACTTGAGCACTAAGGAATTTAGATTCAATCTCGGCTACGGCACACGCGAAGACGAAGATCTAGCCAGAGCATCCTTTACCTTCTATCCACAACGCGATTCTACAAAGAGTTTCATTGGAGCAACCTATCAAGCCATTCCAGGAGATGATCGTGTTATCTTCTTCGGAGGTGCTGATCTTGGAGACAAGCTTCATCTTGAGGGAACGTTTGATACAGAAGGAAACATACGAGGAGCTATCTTCCCTAATCTCGGAACCGGAAACGGAGTGCTGGGAATTGGCGCGGGAGTCTCGAGTGAAGGCAAGTTCGATATGAATGCCTCGTACAATACAAATAACATCTGGGCAACTGTCAAACTAGGCGACAGACCAATCGATGCACGTATTGCATTTGGGAATATTGATCCTAACTTCACTCGGTATGTCAGCACAGTCACGAACCAGGGAGATAATGAGCTCGACGTATTTCCGGATCAAACGTTACAGTTTGATATCGGTAAAGATGGATTCTTTGACTACTTTGGTTCTCATGCCCTCTTCTTAGGCAAAGAGCGCGGAGATGTTGCGCTTGACTTCCGATATAAAGAGAATAGCACCGTGTATGGAAACGTATCGTATTGGAGATGTTGGTCCATTGAAGGAAATGGCTATTACCGGAGGCATCTATCGTAATTTGCTTGAAGAGAAGATGGGTGCAACCTTAGAAACAGGCTTCCGATTGTTCAAGAACTCTCCTTTAGAGATCAGGCTTAAGGGAGATATCAATGAAGATGGCCAGGCCAAGTTTGGTGTCTTCGGCGAAGTTAAGTTCTAATGAAAAAGCTACCCTACGCAGAAATCTACGAAAAAGAATTTAAGTATTGGCCTTGGGGTAAGCTAGTGAGAGAAGTGTGTGACACCATCACTGAACAAGCTCCAAAAAATGCAAAAGTGGTTGATCTACTGTGCGGACCAGGATACTTGCTTAATCGAATACATCAGCGAAGAAAAGACCTGGAATTAAGCGGGGTAGATATTAATGATGAATTCATAAAATATGCACGACAGCATTATCCGGGGATTAATTTTACTCAAATGGATATTCTAAAGTGGTCTTTTCCTCAAAGATACGATGTTGTTGTCTGCACGGCAGGTTTACACCACTTGCCTTTTGAAGAGCAGGGAGGTTTGGTGAAGAAAGCGGCACAGATGCTCAAACCTAATGGTCTCTGCATTTTTGGAGATCCAATGATTAGAGATTATTCAAATGAGAGAGAAAGAGCAATAGCTGCGGCAGAATTAGGGTATAAATCATTAGTTGCAGTCGTTGAAAATGGCGGCGATCGTGATATGATACAAGCCGCTTTAGATGTAATGCACAACGATGTCTTGGTGGATGGCGAGTTTAAAACCTCTCCAGCCAAAGTGAAAGCGTTATATGGCGAGTTTTTCCCACATGTAGAAATGCACAAAACCTGGCCGCTAGACGGAAAAGAAGGATGTGGAGACTATTACTTTGTCCTAAGAAATACTAAAGAATAAAAAAGGAAAATAAAAAAGCAAGTTGGCTTTATCTTCTTCGATGGCTCATCGGGGTCTCATGATGAGAAGCCCAAGACCATAGAAGCAGGTAGTTCGAGATTGCAGTAAGGTGGAACAGGATGCTGATCCAGTCTATCTGCGCGAAACTTCCGCCGACAAGCATGAGGATTGTTGCGACTGCAAGAATGACAATTGGCGCCCACACTGCATAACGTGTCTTCCAATTGCCTAGAATCATAATACCCGAGACAATCTCGAGCGCGATAAGAATCCATGCGAAGAACAGTGGTGCAGGGAAGCCGAAGCCATCCAACATGCCGCTTACTGCTTCAGGTTTCATGACAAATAGTTTCATCAAGCCTGGAACAAGCATCAACAATCCGAGTAATACTCGGTTAATAACTTTGAAATACATAGTAACCTCCTTTCATTAGAGAGTAATGGAGTATAGCGAGGACGGTATATAAATGTATTTTAGTAGCTGAAGAGATTACGGAGAGTAGGTTGAGGTTCTTGACACTCTCGTGGTGCAACATAAAAGGAAGCATCTTGACTTTTCAGATCACGAGGATCATTTACTACAGGTTGCTGACGTCGATCTAAAAAAGAAAGGCGATTTTCTCGTGGTGACGGCTCACGCCCGGTATAATCGTTCATCGATCAAAGAATACTAAGATAACACTTAACACGGTCAATACCACTACAACCCAGCCTGCAAGCGCAGTAATTTCAACCGGTATAAATCGCACGCTCAAAACGCCATCAATCATCCCAAATCCAACCGCAAGCGCTACCAAAACGCCACTAATCCAAATCAACACATGTAGGACGTAGTGTACTAATGCGTTGGTAGAAAGCGACTGTCGTTTCATGCAAGCCTCCGATTGTACAAAGTAGCAAGTACGAAACCCGCAATGTAGCCAAAGACGTACAATTGGATAAATCCAATAATCAATGTCCAGCTATAGACGCTAAACGAAATAGGAAACTGTACTGCAATAACGTCTGCATCATAATAAGAACTTACCCATGACATAAACGCCACAACAAAGAGAAAGATTACCGCAACTATTCCTAAAGAATGTCCAAGAGCCCATGGCCCTAAGCGCTGCGTTACGCCGCGAGCAACAGAGCTAGATATTGAACGCATATGTCTTATATGACGTCCTCTTTTCACCATAGCACATAGAAAGAAGAATTGTTTATAAATGTTTCCCGTTCTGCGCCATCTGCAGTTCACGTGCTGCATCAAGCACACGCGTGTCTGGCGATAACACGTACACGTGATCTTTTTCCGAGCGCAGCGCGCGATACACTCTCTGGAGGAACTCACGTCGCGCTTTATCTCGATAGAAATCCCAAAAAACGTTTGTGTGCGTCTTTTGCAACACTTTCCAAAAGGTGTCATTCATATTCGGATTAGGATACTTCGTAAAAACAACCGAATTACACATATCTCCAGGAAAGTCAATGCCTCGTGCGCATTTAGTGCTAAACAGAATCGGCCGTTCTTTAGCCTTAAATGCTCGAACAAAACTACCATCACGATCCTGCTCTTGTTGTGCCATCAGCTCTCCTCGCGTAATTGCATGTTTGAGCGAAAGCGACTGCCGCTCAAATTCAGTCGGTAAGTCTTCGAATGCATTGACATGTACGAGTGTTGGCCGTGGTGCTCTGCCCACGACAGCGTCAAGTGCTTTCAGATAATCTGCTCGCGTTTTCTTTTTTGTCTGAAACGTTGAATAACGGCAGTCAAATTCCAAACCAGTACGCGCAATCTCAATCACTCCCGGAGGCGCAAGCTCAGCATCCACTACAACGCCGCCCTGTACGCCAAATACTTTCTCAAGCAGCGCCGGAGAGTGAAGGGTACCAGACATCAGCACCATCGCACTATTTTTCTCAACTAATTCTCGAAATTGCTGCGACAGATTGGTCGTTACCAAGCTTGCATATAAATCTTTGTCATCACGCCTATAGGTGAGAAAAGTCTGATCAGAGAAAGGAATGAACTGAGCTGCAACTTCAAAGCCCTTCGTAAGGTAGGTGAGCTCATCTTGGTGCATCTCATCTTCCAGTTCAGGCGTGCTGAGCAAGAGCTTAAGCATCTTATAGAGTCCGGTTTGCTCAAGAGAATAAATCATATCTTCATTCAACGTAAGCGGTCCATGCTCCCGTTCTTCACGTTCAATAAGTTCAACAATGCCCCTGCATGCTTCAACAAGGGCTGGCGCGGCATTTGCCAGCATAGTCAAGCTTTGAGCCAAGCGAGTCAGATTAAGCGACTGCTGGTTTGCAAAGCTATCTAAAAATTCATCAGCTTCATCAATAATATCTAAAGCAGTCTCAGGTTTACGATTGAGCGCTGTTTCAATTTTATACTTAGCAGCATTAAAGATAATCGCATCAGCATCAATGTATGCCTGATATTGATCGTAATAGCCGCATCCTTCTTTGCGATGGTAAAAAATAAACTCTTTTCCATTGAGCCCCTTATATCGTTTCTTGCGCGCATCAGTGAGCGGCATATCTTTATCTGCAGGCACGAGCGGGCTCCAGTAAGGATTCGCGGGCGCAATGCTAATCCTGCGAAGCGTCTTGATAGGCGGCACTTCTCTTCCGCCGAGAAGAGGATTATCACGATAGTAGCCTTTGATAATCTCATAATTTTTCTCAACAAGTTTAATCGTATCAGGCAAAAAAGGATCTGCGCAGCTTGCACCTTCTTTAAATAAAGAATCATGATTATCTCGTCCGGTAATCATCGATATCTTCATCGGTTGTCCGTTTTTCTTGAGCACGGTTTTACTGCCCATGTAATCTTGCTCGTATTGTTTTTGCAGCGCTTTAACTGGAACGACAATAGCAGCCTTCCCGAGCTGCCGAGCAATATTCAAGGCAATAGCACTCTTTCCCGTTCCACAAACTCCATTGATAAAAACAACTTTAGCACCGCCTTTAATCTTCTCAACAACCTCAGCAACAACATCTTGCTGCGTCTTCCCATTAGAGAAACGTAGCGGCTTCAGTTCATTGCCTAAAGCAGCAAGAGACCACTCAGGCCGATAGAAAATACTCTCTTGACTCACCTCTCCCATCGTGCAACGCTAGCAACCGAGTTATTAAAACTTGCTCTAATCAAGATAAATAACACGTCTTATCTCACTTGGGGCAATATAAGCCCAGGAAGGATGGCCATCGGTCATGTGTATAAGATTATTCACAGATAGAAGCTCTCGCAAGACAATTCCTCCCTCGCAGTCTTCAGATAAAATAACGCCAAACGCATCTTCAGGGCCAACAAGATTAAGGTAAGCAGTTCTCCCGACATGGCTTGCAGGCAGCCTGCGGTCGGAGTGTGGTGCGTGGTTTACCATCTACAGTTAGTGTAGCATCGCGGATTGCCATAGTCATACTGCCAATCCCAATACTGACCATTATAGCGCGGTTCGTAATAGTAAGGATGATACTGCGAGTCATACACTTCACGACGCCAGGAGTCATCCCACCCATAGCCTAAGTGCCGTGGTGCGGAATAAGAGTAAGGACCAGAAGATCCGTATTCAAAGTAGTCTGAAGCCTCGTTGCTTACTGCATAATATCGATAATCGCCGCGTGGGGTATCATACTCCTGGATTCTTTTGGTCGTGGTGACGCTTCCGTATGGATCTTGATTCAAGTTCTTTTCAGTGTAGGTGTAACCATCACGCGTGTAGCTTTCCTTTACTTGATATTGACGCTTATATTGGTCATTATCATAGTAGTATGCGGAACTTAAGGATGCAAGCGCAAACACAAAAAGAAGTGCAAAAACTCCTAGTAAAAGGCGCTTATTCATACAAACCTTAACAGGTTATAATATTTAAATCTATCGTTCTGTTGTCTCTTCATAGTTACGGTATTACTCTAAAAAGCTGTATAAGTAAGGTTTAAAAAACATCAGCGATGTTGTTATCTGTTGCTCGCTTAGTATAGTGGTTAGTACGCTAGCCTGTCGCGCTGGAGACGCGGGTCCGATTCCCGCAGCGGGCGGTTTTCTATGGCCACTCAATGTCGTAATCTGGATTAGTCAGCACTCGATAGCAATTAATTCCTACAAGGCAACCGCGCTGATTAAAGCGCTCTATTTCATCACGGTCTAAATGTAAATCTGGTCGAGCAAGCTCGGTCTTCAACCGATCAAGATCGTATTCTTGCTGATTTTTGAAGGGCACCCCCTCCTGCAACATAATTTTGAGGTTGAGCAAAATTGCTCTCGTGATCGGTACCATCGGTTCCCCGATAGGAACTCGCTCAAGCGGCTCAAATGCAAGAACTTCACGTTTACTCGGATAAAAATCTCTTCTTTGGAGTTTTGCCATAAAGAAATAAAGATGTGCCTCTCCTTCACCACGAGACGTTTTATAATGATCTCTAAGTGGCCCAAATCGAGTGGGGTGCGCAAAATCTTCTGGGCTGAAATCTTCGGGATATTTCTTGTTCGAGTGGAGCTCCTCGCATGCTTCTCGAGTAGCAGTCTCATAATTATATTCCAATCCTTTATTCTCACGAATGCCATCATTAACCGAAAGTACCTTATGTCCACCCATCTTCTCAATAAGGTAGGGAACGCTCATATGGTGTTGCTGCCGAGGTGCACGCGGTTCAGCCTTACCTCCAACCATACTCCAGTGTCCATAGTGCAGTTGAGTTCCTCGCTTGATTAAGTGAATTCGATCATCAACAACTGGAAGTAAGAAGCACGCTTCATCAGCTTCCGGACTCGTAAAGGTCATGTCACAGAACCATAAATGCACCTTAAAAATACTTCGATACCATGGGCTCTGTTGAAAATCTCTAGTGCTTTAGCTCTAGGTTGTAGGCGAGAGCCTTAC
>CAYHLN010000013.1:0-5614 GCA_964357505.1 Candidatus Woesearchaeota archaeon
ACCATGATGATAAAACCAGAACTAGTAAAGAAAATCAAAGACTACTTTGACCTTAATATCTATGAAACGAAAGTGTGGCTAGCCTTGCTTGCTAAGGGAGTCGTATCTGCAGGTGAAACTGCTGAAATTTCTGGCGTTCCTCGAAGCCGAACCTATGATGTCCTCGAGTCTTTGGCTAAGCGTGGCTTTGCAATCGTCAAGATTGGCAAGCCAGTGAAGTATATTGCAGTTGAGCCAAAGGTAATCATTGAAAAGATGAAGTTCCACGTAATGCATGATGCACAAGAGAAAGTCAAGCTTTTAGGAACACTGAAGGATATGCCTGAATATAGCGAGCTTGAAGAGCTGCATAAGACAGGCATCAGCCCAGTTAAATCTGAAGATCTCTCAGGATTTATCCGAGGCCGAGCTAATATTCTTCCTAAACTACGCGAATTACTACAGAGCGCACAAAAGGAAATTACTATTCACACCACCGTAGAAGATTTCGAGAATAAAGCCCGAGTTTTACTACCAACACTCGAAAAGCTTCAGCAAGATAATATCAAGCTCCGCATTACGCTTGTAGGCGCAGAAGAAAAGGTTCGCAAGTTTGCAAATAAGAACAATCTCAAGATTAAGCATTCTGATAAACGAGGTCGCTTCTTCGTGACTGATAAGCGCGAAATGTTATTCATGATTAATCCTGAAAGCGCAGAAGAAGATGTAGCTATTTGGCTTAATGCACCTTTCTTCATCGATTCCTTTACCGGAATGTATGAAAGTACCCTAAGTGTTAAAGCATTCTCATAAGTGCTTTAGAAATATCCATTTGTTCAAGTAATTTCTTATCTACAATAATGCTAGTGAATCCCTGCAAGACAGGTGCTGAAACTGCAGTCGTATACCATTTTCCTTTCTTTAAATAAGCCTTAGAATGTTGTTTTTTGAAGGCGCGTACATGCTCAAGCATCGTAGCAGGAGGGCCGTTAAGTATCAGCAAGGCCCGAGGCTTAACAATAAAATAGACCTCAGCATTATCTTTTCCAAAATAGCGGAAAACGGTCGTTGAAACAGCATATCTATTACTGAGTTTCTGCTCTAAAAGCCGAGTAAACTTCTTCATTTTCGTTCCTGCAATATCTCCCACGGGCTTATCTGTTGCTAGTTCAACACAAATAAGTGAGGCTCCTATCTTTTTCGCTCTATTCTTAAGATGTTCAACTGAAAAATCTGATATGCTAAAGAAACGAGTTGACGGTCGTACTAAAAAGTCTCGTGCAGCCTTTTGTGCTCGCTCAAAGCTCTCCTGACTGAGAGCAGCAAGCACATTTCGTTCCTTAAAGGTCGGATCAACAAGCACAATAGGCCCCTTCCGCTTGCTTTCATTTAACTCAATCAGTATTTCTTGTGCATTCTTATAATGTCGTGCAGGGTCAAGAACAAGTTGCTGCTTTGCTTGGGCAAATGCCTTCAACATCTTCAAAAAACTCTTATAATGAATAATCAGACATTCAACTCCATATCCTGAAAATCCTCCAATATAGCTCTCAGCCCCATACACTTCTTGTGCCTCAAAAAAAGCCTTTGCAAGTCTGATTTCACCTTCAAGCTTATGACCCGCACGCTTCACATACGCAACGTGAAAGTAGCTCAAGTCAGTTACATTTTCAGCCTTGCGCGGATTACTAACTGCCTGTACAGGCACAATCTCAAAATAAAAATTGCCGAGATCAATCTGAAAGTAGTCACGACTGCCATGCAATCGCACATAAGCGCGTTTGATTTTCTGCGCGCTTCTCTTCACTACTCGCTCAAGCATATTCGACAGATCGCCTGCATGAGAGAACCTCACAAAAATATCAATATCTTGCTTTTCTTTTCTTAAGAAAGTACCTTTCGCAAAGCTTCCGCCGAGAAAAACAGAAGCTTTTATCTTTGCACGAGCAAGCTCTTTCTTCAAGACACCCATAAACTGTTTTGTTTCTCGTTCAATCGTGTCAATAGAACTCTCTTCCGGAGTAATGCGCTTTTTTTCATCACTAAGAATAGCCGATAGACGCTGCATGTATCTTATACGAGGGCCTGCTTTTTAAATATCTTCCCCGGTAATCTGCGAAGTCAGATCAATAATATACTTACCATCTTCCAGTGTGTAAATAAGGGGCCTCTCCCGAGTGAAAAGATTATGTAGGTCAATAATATACTTACCTGGCTTCAACACCTTAATACTCTCAAAATCCATAATAATCGGCGAGTCTTCTTCCTCATTAACTCCTACAATATCACGAACGTCCTCTTCAATCTGTTGCCTTTCAGTGCGCGTAAGCTCAATAGCCTCTTGGCCTTCTTTCATCTTTTTCAGCTTTTCAGCAGTAATATAAAAGAAAAATTTACTTCCACAACTACACCCATCAAGCAATTCTTTTGCCCCATCAATGTAATTCTTTCCACAATGAACGCATTGATGAGCCATTTTTACCTCTATTCAATGGAGAACGGGGTGGACTTATAAATCTTTCTTGCCAAGGGTATTAACGGCGTACTTGCCTCCCTTTGATCTGTTTTCCTTAACGGTTAGCCATTGAAGATTCTGAGGTGCAAAAGCTAATCTAACCTGTTCAATATCCCCTAGATCAAAGGTATGAAGCGGTCTTATGTGATCTATTTCGAAATTTCGTACTTCTTCGGGAAAAGGTTTCAGACTATCAATTACTTGCTTCCAATCTATTCCGTATTTTCTTGAGGACATTATTTTTCCAGTTTTAGAATATTTAGTCATTGCATGATGTAATGATCTTCTTAGTCTATCTGCGATAGCGTATTCGAGGTCATTTTTTAATTTCCACCTTTCTTTTTCTCTGACCTTTGCTCTAACTTCAGGCCTAGCTAAATATTCTTTTTGATAAGCCTGCCTTTTCTCTTTGTGCTTTACCCATTGAAGTCTATGTTTTTCTCTCCACTCAGGATGAGTTCTTCTGTACTCTCTAGCTCTTATCCTATATTTCTCTAGTATTTTAGGTCTCCTATAATAATGCCTTGCCTGACACCACGATGTACAAAATGTTTTATTATCATTTCTCTTTAATAGAAATTCTTTATCGCAATATAAGCAAACTTTTGTAGACATACCGGATCAAATTTAAGATACTATAATAAAATTGTGTAACTATTTTTAAATTAATAAAGATTTAGCTATCCTAATAATACTTCCAGCTTGCGTGGGTCTTTCTTGATCTCTTTCACAATCGTTGCAGGTCCGATAATCGTGATAGCCGTGCTATGGCCTATAAGGCTTGTTGCCAGGCCCTTACGCATTTTATAGAAAAGCGATTGGTCTCGAGGATCTGGTTCAATAACGGCAAGTTCAATACCCTTGAACGACTTGAGATGATCTACCATGGCCATAGTATCTTCAATCAGCCGTATTTCCTCTTCAACACGAAGCCTTCCTTGTAAAATAATGACTTTATTGCCCAACACCAAATGCAACAGCTTCTTAACGCGATCAGTAATGCTCAAGTCTCGTATTTCAGAGAAAGGAATGATATGCAAACTCAACCCCTTGATTTTCTTGTGTGCCATGTTATGCTTTTTTTGCGAGGCGAAAGAGTGCCTCGTAAAAATCATCCATATTCAACTTCTTTCGGGCAGAAATGCCCACCACTTCATAATCCGGGAAAGCAGCCTCAATTCGTTTACTATCTGCTTTCTTCAGATCAATCTTATTTGCCACAATTAAGACCGGAATCTTACGCGCAACAAGGTTACCTATAATCGTAATGTTAACCTGTGAGTAAGGATTCTGCGTCGCGTCTAGCACAACAATAACGGCATCCATGTCATCAAGCCACTTAATGCTCTCAATAATGCCTTGTGTCGCCTCTTTTGCTCGTTTCTTTGCTTCCCCTTTCTCTAATCCAAACTTAAGAAAATCTTCATAATCTACTTTAGTTGCAATTCCAGGAGTGTCAACAATTTTCAACGTCAAGCTCTTACCTTTATGTTTGATCTCAACTTTTTCCTTAAATTCAACATGCCTTGTCTCATGCGGAACCTCACTAATCGATCCAAAACTTTCCCCCGTCCAGTCCTCGCAAATCACGTTCGCAAGCGACGTTTTACCCGCGTTTGGAGGCCCATAGAAACCAATCTTAATGTTATTTTTTCTTCCAAAGAAAGAACCCCACCACTTCTTTAAAACCTTCATCATACTCCGTGAGAGTAAAAACGTTTAATAAACCTTACGTTATTTTTTAGCTACACTAGGGGGCGTTTTGAATTCTCGTGCAATTTTCTTCATAACATAACTAATTTGCTCTCCGGTCCACCCTGTTTTTTTCAGCTTCTCTCTAATGTCTTTATCCGTGACCATAGCCTTCTTCTGATTACGTATGAAGATAAATACATTAGAGAGATCGTTCCGATTAGGGAAGAGTTCACGTTCGTAACGCGTTTTATACCACCACCACAAGCCGCCCAGCCCGGCAGCCAAAAGAGCTAATAAAATGAACCCTATTCCGACATACACTCCACTATAAGATCGACAATCCTGGCAATTATCTGCGTTCTCTCCTATAGCCTCATCACAATACGAGTCTAAAGTGCAGAGCGGCCCGGAGGAGCTCTCTAATAAGGGCTCTACATTAAGAGGAATTAAGAAAGCCCCAAGTTGTATTGGATCAAGAGCATCCAGGATAAGAAATTCGTAGCTTGCTCCCGAGGTAATTTTATACGCGGTCCCACCATCCAAAGTACGTTCTTCATACCCTTCTTTTGCCTTAATCGCTGCAGGATCAATTCCAATGACAAGATAGCTTTCTTCACCTTCTTGCAGCTCGCGTGGTGTGATAGTGAAGAGTGTAAAGAAGGGCTCAAGTTCAATGTCATAAACAGCGCTTACTGTTTTGTAAGCGATTTCAGCATTATAGTTCTGGGTTGTCCAGTAAGCCAGATTCGAAATAAAGGCCTCTCGATCAGGAACGCTTGCCGAGGTAACTTGCTCAACAAGAGAAGTGTCGATATGTTCTAACGAGGCGGCAAGAGGCAGCGTTCCTTGCGTGGAAATGACGAGCTCCCGTGGGATACGTAATGCAAGTAATCGATTAATGACGTCAACATAGCCGGCCTCATTCTCAACAGAGGTATAGGTGCGCGCGATGCTATCAATGGTGGCTGCGCCGCTTTCAAGTTCTAATGAACGCTTAATCGAATCTTGCACCCATTCAGGATAGAGCAAGAGCTGTTCATCAATGGAGACAATTCGTTTCCGATAGTCCACCAGTGTTAGATTAGCAGCTTGTTGTGCATCTCCAACTTGAACGTGAATCGTTTTTCTGCTTACCGCACCAGTGCTATCAGTTACTTCAGCAGTAAGGTTAAATGTTCCGAGCTGAGTGTATCGATGATTGACTGTCTTGCCGCTTGTTACTTGAGGAGTATTCGTGTCCCCGAATGTCCAGGTGATAGACGAGATATTTCGTGAAGTGCTGACGCCAAACACCGTGATGAGCCCAACGCGTGCAATGCCTGGACCAAGTGTAAAATCAAAACTAGGGGCCACGGTTATTGATTCATTAAGCACACGCTGCCCGTTAATGAACAACGTTAAGCTCATGATATTTCTTCCAAGCGG
>CAYHLN010000013.1:5624-18985 GCA_964357505.1 Candidatus Woesearchaeota archaeon
GAATAGTCATGCCAAGCTTGTTTAAATCAAGCGGCAAGGGATTGCTCGTTATAGTTACGTTTTCTGCAACAACGTTATAGAGCTGATTGGTTTGGATGTTAGAAGCCCCATCAATATCGTACGTAGCAGCAATGGTACTAAAACTCAGGGTCTGTTGTGGGCCATAGAAGGTGAAGGGAAGCATGCAGTAAGGCTCGCAACGTCCTTGATAACGATCTGCAAGGTATTGCTCAATCTCTCCTCGAAGCCCACGCCCTGTCGCAGAAAGAAATGTCTCTTCATTTACAACGATAGAGGGGCTAGCGAACATCAATCCTTGCGCGTAAATTTCATAATCTCTCGGGTAAGTCTCGCCGAAGTTTATCGTGCCACATGGTTGCGTTCCCTCGCTTCGAATAGTATAATGAGATGAGGTTTGAGCTTTGATACACACAAAATAGCTTTCTTCTGCAGAGCTGCTGTAAGGGATAAGGCAGCTCAAAAGCTCACTACTATTTTGTAGGGCAGGTAAGACACACTCGCCCAGAGATGATGCGTCTTCTCTATAAAGCTGCATAAGAAGATTAGAATACGTCCCTGTTGTGTTAGTGACTCGAGCACCAACCCGGTATGCAGGAGCAGCAGCTAGTGTAATACGCTCGCAATAACGCCCGTCAGAAGGAATCTCAGCACCTCCCGTAGTCACATGATTTGGATTAAAACAACCATAGTTCGGCTGGAAGCAAGTCTGATCAAGGTAGGTCTTGCTACTCAACGTTAATGTAGGATCATCGCCAAATCGCACGATCAGCGGCGGCGAGCAAGAAGGCTCACTCGTTCCTTGCACAGTAAAGCTAAGGGCATCAACAGCAATAACAGACTGTCCTTCAAGACTAAAGCCTGCGCTCTTTTGATCGATAAGTGAAAGAGAGCCGGTAGCCAGTCCTCTTTGTACTCGTGGCTGGCAAAGATAGGTACTGCAATTATAGCTCATTCCTTCGGCAAGTCCATGGGCACCGAGCCACTGGCGAACAGTCGTGGTGCCTCCCAGATTACTGTGTATGACTGAGTCCAAAGGTACATCCGCAAAACGTAAGGTTATTTGTCCGTTAATAGTGTCACCCGCTTGGTAAAATCGGCCAACCGAGCTGCTATTGACACTCACGAGCGCGCTCGCCAGAGGTACTAACAAGAAGCAAAAAATACTAAGACAAGCGATCAACCATTTCATCGTTTTCGTGTGCGACTGCGTGCAATGATGAAATAAATGAGTGCAATAATAACGATTGCGCTAATAATTTGTCGATAGTCAAAGAAAGAGAGTTCAACAATCGGTCTTCCGCAAGGAACGGGCAGTGGTCCACTTTGACACGAGGCATCCTGGGCAGTAATGCCGCTTGTTCCTGGATTGAATATTGCAGTGATATCGAGCGTCATATATCCATTCGTGCATTGGCTTTGCGTGTAAGTTGAGCTACACGACCATGCTTCGTTAGGATTGTCAATACTAGTTCCATTTGAATTAAGGAAACACTGGTTTCCTATTACTGCGGTCGCATTCCAAGCACAACTACAATCGATTATTTGTCCATTGACAATTTGCCCGCATCCTTTTGGGTTCCAGGCAGGGTCAAGCTCAACAATATTTGCCGTATCATTTATACAAGCGCCTTGCTGTTCGTAATCTTGGCAACGATTGATGTCAGTGTTTGGAGGAATGTGACATCGATAGGGAGTACTTCCAGTAGTATCATCATCGCCACATACCCATCCGGCAATGCAACAATCATCCGATGTGCCGCTCGCGCCATCCGTACCAACACAAGCACCGTTCCTATCATCAGTATCAAGTATCATTCCTGCACGACCGTTTTCATTGATCGGTATCCAAGCCTTTCCATTTCCATACGGCACGCATTGGCCAATGACAAAGGAGCGTTGTGAGCGACCATTTGCCGCAACAGATGCATCTCTATAATCCATGATCAGCTCGATTATTTTTTCACCAGCGTAGGAACTTCCATAGAACTTCGTTCCGGAAGCATTGCCAACTCCCGAACGATTCACATAGACAACTCCATCTCCAAAGTTCCAGGTGAAAGCAGTATTCGTGAAAGCAAGATTAGTCCCTCTGTTCTGTATAGCAAGATTTGTTTCACCGGTGCAAGAGGCAGGCACATTCTCAGTCTGCACAGGGCAAGAACCTGCAAGGCACGTTACCGTTGGACACCCACTTCCGACGCTATTAATAACATATCCTTCGCTGCCATTATACATTACCTGAAGCTGACCATTTGGCTGTGCAGGAATAACTTTTGTATGCCCTGGAGAGCTGATATAAGCAAGTGCGCCTGGGCTTGCTATAACAAGAACACTGACTTGACTTTCATCTCTCTCTCCTTCTGAATCCGTTACTCGTAATGTAATGGTCTTTTGTCCGGCACTAGTGAAGGTGTGTGTGAAGTTTGCGTTTAATTTTTCAAAAGAATCTTCAGCGATTGTCCACCGATAGGTAAGTCCCGAGGTGCCTTGTGCATCAGTACTTGATTGATTGAAAAGAATTGGAGTATTGACGAAGTAAATTCCCTTATCACGAGGGCCAGTGATAACGGCCTTAGGAGGATTATTCGGACCCTCGATATTTTGTACCGTTAAGTCAGAGCTTAGTAAAGAAGTAGAAGGCACAGTTGAACTAACGTTAAAGTAAAATACCGCGTCATTATCGCTGCCAGAATACTCAAGGCCACCATCGCTGGCAGCAGTCATTACAGCATCGCTGATAAACCAATCAACCTGTGCGTTTCCACTATCGTCAGTTGTAGCGAGTAACGGACTTCCGCCCGTTATATCGTCATTATTCAAGGGATCTCGCTCAAGTATGGAAAAGCGAACAGCCCTACTAATGAGACTCGAGGTAATTTTCAGTCTAACCGTCTGGTTAACATATGAGGTCGTGATAGCACTTCCATCAACAAGGCTCCATTGAGCACTGGTAATTGCTCCAGCAGGTGCCGTGGCCACGTTTACGGTTCTAGAAGCAACGGCACCACCACAGTTAATGTTAAATTGCGTTGTTTGGCTGATGCTGACTGATTGCGAACCACTAAGCGCTTTCGCTCCTGACCAACCTGGAGCACTCGGAGAGCTGCTTGCCGTACAGCTCCCAGCGTTTCCTGATGACCAGCTGATCACCGTGTTTCCACCGCCTTCAGGCAAGTTCGCAGGGTTGGCATTAATATTTGCCCACGGCCCGGGGGGCTGCCCACTTACCGTAACCGTCGTAGAGGATTGCGCAGGCCCCGCCGAGTTTGAGCAACTCAAGGTAAATGTTGTTGTACTACTTAGTGAAGGAGTTGGTGTCGAACCACTAGGAAAATTTAAAGGCGATGGAGCGGTCCAGCCTCCGCCAGTTAATGAGCACGTGAAGGGAGCACCAACCAAATTAGTACTTGTCCAACTGAGAGTAGAGGCCTGTCCCGCAGATACCGTTGAAGGACTTGCAGTTAAACTAACAGTCGGCGCAGCTTGAACTACATTAACCGTCACCGAGCTCGATTGAGTGCCTCCTGGACCAGTACAACTTAATGTGTATATTGTCGTATCCGGATCCGGAGGGAAAACCTGACGGCCGTCGAATCTATGGGCCCCTGCAAAGCTAATTAGATCATTAAAATTACTGCCACCACTAGAACTATAACTCACTGTAGAATCGACTGCAGGATTGAGCGCGCCGCTCAGCCCACTCGTCCATGAGCAGGGATAGGTGCCTGAAACAATAGGATAAATGCCGCTAACGCTCCATGTTAGGAACGTTGAACCACCCTGAGGGATATTTAAGCTACTCGCGCTAAGAGAAACAATTGGAGGTGTTGTTGGCTGATTGACACATGTGTCCGTGACTGTATCGCACGAGCCAGCGCAGGTAACATCCGTGAATGTCCTAGGGTCAGCGCCGGCGCTCTGTCCTGCCTCGTACTGTGTCGGGTAAGGTATACAGTGATATTCTCTAAGCACAGTTGCACTTCTGCAACTGTCTGTAGTGGGGCTACCCACTGCCGATGAAGCCCCACAATCATGACTTCCAGTCCCTGGATTGTAAACACAGTATCGGCGAGAGACGCCTACGACTCCCTTAGCAAATGGATTGTAAAATCTACTGGCGTAATAGGCAGGTACAAATGAGCCTGCATTATAGCCGCTAGTAAAACTGGTACTATCAGTATCGCTGCAAGAATATTGGTAAAAGTTACTTGTAGCAGAAACGTCATCAATAGACCATATTGCAAAAAAAGCAGCAAAAAATAAAATTCCTAATTTCAAATGAACTTTCATTTTAGTTACCACCACATCTCCGGAGAGAATAAAAATAAGATTGAATAAAGCAAAAATACACACCCCGGTTCATTCCGTGATGAGCGAAAAGAACTTTATAAACATTATTAGGGCGACGGAGACTATCCTTTAATTACAACCAGTGGTCGTAGCCGTGCAACAGCACGCGCAAGCCCTAGCTCAGTAGTCACACGAGCAACTTCATCAACATCCTTATACACTTCAGGCGCTTCTTCAGGAATACTTTTCTCACTTCGCGCCTTGAGAATAATGCCTTTCTTCCTCAACGCGTGCTGAATATCTTCCGGTTTGTAGCGCTCAAGCGCAGCGCTCCGTGATAACACGCGTCCGGCTCCATGTGCTGCCGAAGCAAGCGAGAGTCGCTCCGCAGTAGACGTCCCAACAAGAACAAAAGAAGCAGTGCCCATGCTACCGGGAAGGAAAATAGGACCTCCAATTTTTTTATATTCATTAGGTAATTCTGCTCGTCCAGGCCCGAATGATCGCGTAGCTCCCTTTCTATGGACACATACAATTGTCTTTTTTCCATTAAGCTCGAGCTGCTCGAATTTAGCAATATTATGGGCGAGATCATACACGAGCTCCAAAGCACCATCGCTAAAGAGCGACGCAAAAACCTCGCGTGTAGCATGTGTCATCAGCTGGCGATTCACAAAAGCGAAGTTTGCCGCAGCGTGCATCGCGTGCATATACTGCTTGCCTAGTGGCGAATCGAGCGGCGCATGTGCAAGTACATGCCGATCATGCTGTGCATAATGCGCCCTGATTCTTCCAATATAATCAGCAGCAACTTCGTGTCCAAGCCCACGGCTTCCAGAGTGAATCATGACACAGACCATGTCTTTCTTAAGCCCCATTGTAGCGGCAGCCTTTTTGTTCATTATCTTTTCTACATATTGCACTTCAAGAAAATGGTTGCCTGAACCAAGAGTACCTAACTGAGTCCTGCCTCGTTCCTTCGCTTTTGCTGAAACCGACTGCGCATCAGCATCCTTCATTTTTCCTCGATCTTCAGTAAATCTTCGATCAGTGGCATTTGCATATCCTTTCTGCTGCGCCCACTCCAACCCTCGCTCAAGAACTTCATCAAGTTCTTTAACGGAAAGAGAGAGGTATTGTTCTTTTCCATTTCCAGAAGGTATTGCCTTAAAAAGCTCCTTCGCCAAAGAATCTTTCTTTTTTTCAACCTCTGAACGAGTAAGCCCAGTCTTGAGCAGTCGCACGCCGCAATTCACGTCAAAGCCCACGGCTTCGGGAGAAATGACTCCTTTCTTAAGATCAAACGCAATAACTCCCCCAATGGGCAACCCATAGCCAACATGCACATCACTCATGCCCAGTGCGTAGTGCACAATGCCCGGCAGCCGAGCAGCATTCGATAGTTGCTCAAGGCACGTGCTGTCAACATGCTTCAGCAGTTGAGGCGAGACAAAAATTCGGGCAGGCACGCGCATCTCTCCTGTTTGAGGGATTTCATAAATATTTTTCGCAATTTTCTGCAGTTTTTCCTTCATAAAATCGCCAAGTCAAGACGGTTAATAATTGTATCTGCACATCAGATCAATTAGTATTATCACGTACTGCCCAGATAAAGAGTCTGACTTTTTTAGGAGTAAGCATAGGTCGATCGCTGCTTACTGCTGCCGCAAATACCCGTTCAACAGCATATATTTCGCCGGCAGTGTAATTGCTTTTACCGCAGGCATCATCAAGTTCACAAATGCGTGCCTCAAAAGTCAGTGACCGTGAGACTAAGCGAGATCGTATAAAAGAATCCAATTGCTGTTGGCTTGTACTTTCATTAGTCACGATAGCCAAGCGTAGCGATTCATCGTGGGCTGCCTCTTCAAGAATTTGACGGCCATAGGAGTTCAAACTTCCTGTCTGAGCAGGGTTTGTTTGCTGATAGAGTAGAAAGAGGGCGCTTAAAACAATAATAATTGAAATACTTGCTTCAACAATGCGTATCCATCCTCGATTATACATTATAGTACAAAGGGGATGTGCATTTTAAACGTTACCAAACCCTAACGCCCAATTCAGCAAACTCTAATAAGCCGGAACTATTTCCTATTATTTCAATTCGTTGTTGCTTAGCATAGATTTCTACTTGTTCTGGAATGGGCTGGGTGGCTTCAACAATCACTCTATCACCCACACGCATAACAAAATCAAAATCAACTCGCCTGGGGAGATTGAGTTCCTCTTTCAGCGGAGCGTAGTTTGCCGTATAGCGATTTCTCAGAACAAGCGCCGCACGTTCGCTATAAACTCCTCGCACATCAGTACTTGAGATCACGTATCTTTCTGGAAGAAGTGTCTCATAACCTTGAACAAGCAAATCTCTATTTTGATGGGTAGTTAGATCACCAAACGTAAATCGGAAAAAATCACGTACTCCTTTGCTAAAATAAATCGTTCGAGTTCGATTGTCATAATAGAGAGAAACCTCCTCGCCTGCAGAATCCTCAATACGCACGCCCCTGAAAGAACTCACGTTAAGACCGAAATCGTCAAGTTTCAGCGTTGCCACAATAAAGTCATCTCCTGCTTCTGCCGGCCTAATGCTCATACCATAAGTGTAAACAGTGGTGCTAAAGTTTTTGAGAATCTCATCATGTGCATAGTAGAGCGTTGAATCAAGCACACGTGTTGTATCGAGCGGATTAAAAAAGTAAAGTCCAAAAATTAAGAATCCCATAAACAAAATAAATGAGATAATAACTTCAATGTGCGCCGAACCTCTCCCCATAAAACGAAATACTGGCGTATATTTATATACCTATTGCGCACTTTTTTTAGATGTACTCACTCATTACTAAAATAAAAGAGAAAAAAGAGCTACGCGGATTAGCAGACTCTTTCGTACAGCAGACGCTTACTCAGGTACTCAAAAAGAATAATCTTTCTTTACCTCTAACGCCGGTTGCCGAAAGAATTATCATGAAAGAGGTTCGCGCTCAACTGCGCAGACATGTCGGTCAATTTCAAACTTCTAAAGATCAAGTTGGCTTGCTGCGAACAAAAAACTATCCAGAGTTGTTACGGACACACGCATCTACCCGTGAGCGTCTTCCTGATTATCCTTTTTTTAGGCAAAAGATCGCGGCTTTCGCTGCTCGCTCCATTCTTGATATTGGATGTGGACTCAACCCCGTTGCACTCGCAACAAAAGGAATGCGCTATTGGGCAACAGACATAAACGAATCTGACCTTGCTATCGTTCATCAATTTTTCAAGCAAGAAGGCCTGGATGGCCAAACACGAGTGCTTGATGCAAAGACAGAATCTTCCTTCCCCCAAGCAGATCTAACGTTATTGCTCAAAGTAGTAGATCTTCTTGATCATAAAGGTCACAAGCGCACCGAACAGCTGCTTAAGGTGCTCAACTCCCCTCATCTGATTATCAGTTTTTCAACAAAAACGCTCTCAGGTAAACCCATGAACCACCCCCAGCGCGGCTGGATAGAGCACCTCCTTCCCCGATTAGGATACTCATTTACTGTATGGAAAACAAAGAATGAACTTTACTATTTCGCGTCAATCAGGGACCAGCGAGAAACGCATTAGCCCCTGCCCAGATCAGAAATGACAAGAGCGTCAGAATGATGGAATGCTTTATTCCCGCCTTAATTTTTCCTTCTGCTATTTTTCCAATAGTCAGGCCAGCACATGCACCCTGAATAAGAATCAAATAAAGGAACGGTCGAGCAAGTTTTTCCGCGCTAATTGCGGCAGCAGCAGTCGCTTCCGCAGAACCCAAAGGATCGCTCGTGGTAAGCGCACCAATATTTCCAATTGCCCCCACAGGAGCAACACCCGATGTAAGTGGTAGGATTTTGAACTGCATCACAAGCATGATGCCGACAAATACAAGAAAGATAATATATCCCTGCACAACTAAGTTAGATACCGAATTTTTACGTTCTTTCTTTAATTTCTCAATTTGATTGATAGATTCAGCTACTGAGTCAAGAATGTAGTCAATCTCTCCCCCAGCATTTTCTGCTTCCTGGATAAGGCTGACTGCCCGTTTCACAACAACGCTATCTACATCATACGCAAATGTAGTAAACGCGCGGCTCGTAGGAATCCCCAACGTAATTTGATTAGCTAGCTTTCTAATATGTGGCGTTAGACTGCCATAATTCTTCCTCCCCATATTCACAATACTTTTTGCAATAGGCGTCCCCGTCTTAACGCTTTCAGCAAGGTTTCGCGAGAATTCAAGAAATTGTTCATTTTTCTCACGTTCTTTTCTGCCTTCCACGATTAAGCTCAGAAAAAAAGGAAGGATCAAAACAAGCACACCCATTCCCAACAGGAAGAAAAAGATAGGTTCGCCTCTGAAGAAAAAAATGGCAATTCCTACAATAATTAATCCTGCCAGGATGCCAAAGATAGTGGTGCGTGCGAATTTCATTAGTAAGCGGGCTGCCTCATGCTCAGTATCCAAAGGAATGCAATATTAACAAGGGCGACAATAGCAATGATTGCAAAAGTCATCTGTCCAATCGTGAATCCTACTTGAAATCCAGATACTGAGATCATTACCAGTAATAAAAGAAGAATCATGGGGGTCGCAATTACGACGCTAATATAGATATCCATAAACGTTTCAGCAACTTTCGCGAAGCGCTCTCTTTCTAAGCGGTAGCTCAAAAGTAATCCTTCTGCACGTTTTTCAAAAAATGTTTTCAAATCACCTCCAGAACTTATCGTGGTACTGAGTCCATTAAGCAACTCAGCAAAGCGAGTACTCGGAGTAAGAGCAGCCACATTTCTGAGCGCACTTACCAAATCATAACCATAAATATTAAGTTGATTAAGCAACTTTCGTACTTCGATTCTCGTATAAACATATTCCTTGTTTTTACCAACGATCCTGAAAATTTGAGTCGGTTCCACACCACTGCCTGAAATTGAGCTCATATGAATAACGACAAAAGGCAACTCCCCATCAATGCGAGCAGCCGCAGATCGTTGTTCAGTATAAGGGTAGAAGTAGAAAGCAGCACCGGTAATGACGGGGAATATCAGTGGAATCCAAAACACACGCAGAATCTTAGTAAAAAATCCGGCAGAAGCTATATGAATAAATGGAAAATCAATCCCTAACGAAAAGAAGTAAAAGAAAGCCGCAACCCCAAAACCAACAACTGCAGACAGAATAAGAGTAAGAAGCGTTATGGAAAAATAAGTCGTGGCAAGAATTCTCATATTACTTCGCCGCAAATCCGTTACTAAACTCTTAAACCCTGGTCTTTTTATGAGTTGGGTGGAGTAATCAAGAAAAATTCTATTCGCCAGCCGACCATACGCGTTAGCTTTCTTTAATTCAATCATCGTTTCTTCCTTTTCTTTTGAGCGCCTCTTCATGCGCTTGAGAAATAGTTCGCTGATACTCAGTTCTTCCAGATATTTATCTCGATCACCCTTCTTGATCGATACAATAGTCTTGGCACCAGGTAATTGCATCCTTTCAATACCAGTATTTTTCTCACTTCCCGGCAGTTGTTCGGCAAGAGAGATTCCCTTGACTAATTCACGTACCGAAGCATTGATAATACCAATTCTAGCTTTGAGGGATCGTATTACTCCATCAATCAGTTTTTTTTCAGTGGGGTTGCTAAAAGCCAGTTCCCTTACAAAAGTATTCAATTCTCGAACCATGCCCTGTTCGACTACAATATTCTGTCTAATCTCTTCGATCATAGGAGCGCATCAACCTGGTCAGTAAGTGCAAGGAGCTCTTTTTTTGCACGTTGAAACTGATCAATTTCCTTTCCACGCCGCGCATCTTCGACCTTAGTCAAAATATCGTTCATTGTGCCTAAAAGCTGCGCCAGAAGCGTGACATCACCGCTTTCCATTATTCTAAGAGAAGAACTTTATTTAAATACCTTTCAACTGGCGATCCCATATTGTTTCAGTACCGCAGCAGGATCGCGGTAGTAATCATTAACCACTTTTTTCATATCGTCAAATCCAAAGATTTTCTTCTGAAAGAGGATGTAGAGCAGTCGGGCGCGTTTGAGAAATTCATCTTGAATCTTGTCACTCGTAAGACCATACCGCGTAGAAATTTTATCAAAAACCCTGCTTTGTTTTTTAAAATAAAACACGTCCTGAGCAGGATTCCAAACAAAGGGTGTGTTGATAAGAGCAGTTCCATCTTTATCCACATTTACTACTTCCACGATTTCCTTAAGTCGACGCGTTTGCTTGTTTCCTACAATAGCGTGCGTCATTACAACGACACAATCAAGCGAATTAACCAGTGTAGGAGAAAGGCTGATAGGAGGGGTTTCAAGACGCCGAATCACTGTGTCAAGAGAGTCCGCATGAATAGTACTCATCGAAGCGTGACCAGAGGCCATTCCCTGGAAGAGTACGAACGCTTCCTTTCCTCGCACTTCTCCAACAATAACATAGTCAGGATTCTGTCTGAAAGAGTTTTTCAGCAAGTCAAACAAGTCTACTTCCCCTACCTTACCAACCCCAATAGAGGTTCGTGCTACTGCAGGCAGCCAGTTTTCCCGCGGCAGGTTAAGTTCGCGTGTATCTTCAATGGAAATAACACGCGCCTCAGGAGGAATAAAGAAAGCTAACGCGTTAAGGAGCGTTGTTTTACCAGAAGAAGTGCCTCCTGCAATCATAACGTTCGATTTATACTGGGTGAGTAGCCAGAAATAAGCAAGAATCTCCGGGCTGACGGTGCCAAGCGCAATAAGTTGTGTCGGAGTCCAGGGCGTACTCGTAAACTTCCTGATAGTAAAGGTAGGTCCTCGGGAGGTGACGTCTTTCGTGTATGTTGCGTTTACTCTGCTTCCCTCTGGCAAGGTGCCATCAAGAAGGGGTTGCGCATAGGAAATATAACGCCCACATCGCTGCGCAAGCTTCTCTACAAAACTTGCCAATCCTTCAACATTTTTGTATATTACATTCGTGCGAAGATTACGGTAGGCTCGATGTACAATATAAACGGGAGTATCAACCCCATTACATTCAATATCTTCAATAAAATAATCTTTCAAGAGAGGATCAACCTCATTAAATCCAATAAAGTTACGATAAAGGTAATAGAAAATACGCTCATAGGATTGTTCTGACAAGACAAGATTCATCTCTGCAATGACCAATCGTGCAGTTTTATCAAGATATTCAATCATGCTATCGAGACTCCGCTCTTCAGCAACGTTGATATTCATCAATTCAATCATCGCGCTTTCAATCATCTTAAGAGACTGTTTTTCATCTTCCTTGAGTGCAGGTTCCTCAAGCTCATAGATTATCTCTCCTTCTTTTTCACTCCAGTAAATATGCACATTTGCATAGGGAGCTACAAGCGAGTATCGTACATCCAACTTTGTTTTATCCTCAACCCGAGGAAGTGCAGGAAGAGAAGGACTTATATTAATATGAATCGCCATCTTTTATCAATCTGGCGTCGTATTTATTTAAATCTATCCACCAGAGATTTCTCTGAATTCAATGACAAAAAGGGGATTCGGTGCAGTTGCATTAATTCCTTTATTTTCAAATCTGAATCGGTAAGGTATGGAAGATGGCATGAAAGTACGGACTTGCTGTCCATTAACCATGGAGATATTAGATTCGTTGGCATAGCGCAACATCAGTTGCACTCTTTTATCATTTCCAAACTCTTCGGTCAAAACTTCAATGTTTCCGATCATCGTAAGTACACCGGGCTCAGAGTAGAGAGTACTGCTATCTTCCAATACAAAGCTAATGCTATCGTTTACAGCATCAACAATGATCACTCCCTTCTTAAGTTGAATATCAATGACACGCGCATTTCCGGGGTCGCTCGATATTGCGTTAATAACCGCATCAATATTATTGAGTAC
The DNA here is from genome assembly GCA_964357505.1 of Candidatus Woesearchaeota archaeon. GTDB lineage: Archaea > Nanobdellota > Nanobdellia > Pacearchaeales > GW2011-AR1 > JBBSZK01. The sequence continues at coordinate 17,828 of CAYHLN010000013.1, forward strand.
AGAGATAGTTTGTTCAACTACAGCACGATCGCGATAGTCATTGATTCGTGGAGTAATAATGCCCAGGACTAATCCGATAAGCGCCAGCCCTACAAGGGTGTAAATAACGGTTTCAAGCCAAACCTGTCCCCGTTCCATGTTAATATTGTGTTAGGTTTGCGTTAATAATCGCATCCCTACATTGGACAATTTCAAAGGTATCACTCTTTTCGCATGTTCCTGAGGCGAGAATCGGAGCAACTTCCACCTTAGTGTAAGTACCGCTCACCACATACGTCTTCAATCCACCTTTCGCTGGAATTTGAAGAGGCGTATTAAAGTCACTTCCCAACATACGTACTTGAGCGCTTGAGGTATCAGGCAATATATTAATCGGATCTGCCGTTCCGCCAGAATAAAGAATCAACTTAAATCCTTGAATATCAATATCTCCTACTTGCACCGAGATGCCTGTTCTCAAAGTCGTTCCATTTGAATAGCACGTATAGGGTGTGCCTCCAAGATTCAATTTGTTTAGTGCTTTGAAGCAATCCTCGCCCGGTTCCAGGCTATTTTTGATAAAGGGAATGGTAAATGCAGCAAGAACAGAGATAAGAGATACAGTAATGACCAGTAGCAGCACCGTAGCAATAACCGGACTCACCCCTCTACATTTCATCTCTTAAAAAAGCACATATGTTTTTTATATGTTTGCTTATGCAAGATCAACGCGCTTGGCGTTAACATCCGGGCACGGATACGTCACTCGATTACCGCTATCTTCCTCAGCAAGGAGTACAGGTACTATAAGCCCACTCCGGGCATTCTGGGCACCAGCAGGCATAGGAAAACTATTGGACACGCCCGGCGCAAGTCCGCTGCCCTCGAGCTCATAGGGAGTAATACTCCCTGCTTCAATATCCTTAAAAACAAAGCCATAGATAGGCACATTTCCCTCGTTGATAATATCAATCATAGTTGATCCTTCAACATTCACTAGGCTTGCGGAAAAGATAAGTTCCTCGCATGACAGCTCTACCGCTCTTCCTTGTTTTTGCGCTCCTTCTGCTAAAAAGCTTCGCGCCCATAAGAAGATAATTGCTGCAAGTACAATCGTTATTGCAATGAGCAGCACCGTAGCAATAACCGGACTCACCCCTCGTTTCATCTACCTAAGAG
>CAYHLN010000014.1:0-18267 GCA_964357505.1 Candidatus Woesearchaeota archaeon
GAGAAGCCCCATCTTGCCCAATCGAGACACCAGCATGTGATCCCGATACAACAAAAGAAGACTTAGAAAGAGCAGCCATGCGCAGCTGATCATGTGCACGCGACAAAAACGCTGCAAACGTCGAAGCGAACGGTCGGTAGCCTCTCGTCACAAGCCCAGCAGCCATACTAATCATATTTTGCTCCGCAATGTAGCACTCAATAAACTGCTCCGGTGTTGTACGCTTAACGAGCTCGGCAAACGTCGAGTTACTCACTTCCGCGTCCAAAGCAAGTAAATGTGGATCATGCCGAGCAAGCGCCGCGAGCGTCTCTCCATATGCTTCACGAGTGGCCACATACGAACCAAGCGTATAGGGAACAAAAGAGACGGGAGCCTTAGAGAGCTTAAAAGAAAAAGAAGTTGCCTTAGGTTTTGCAAGAACATAGTTTGGCATGCTCACGTGGGGCAATGCAGCAAGTGCCTGTCCAAGTTCTTGCTGAGTAAGCGCACGGCCATGCCACCCCTGCTGTCCTTCAATAAAAGAAACGCCTTTGCCTTTAACCGTAGCAGCAATAATAACGCTCGGTTTTCCACGAGTTTTGCGTGCCTGTGCGAAAGCATCAGAAAGCTGAGCGATAGAGTGCCCATCTACAACAATAGCATTCCATCCAAACGACTCAAAGCGCTTCTTATAGTCTTTGACGTTATCACCAAGCATCGTCTTTCCACGCTGGCCGAGAATATTAACATCAATAATTGCACATAACTCGAGCTGGTAGAACGCAGCAAGCTCTACAGCTTCCCAAACTGAGCCTTCAGCACATTCACTATCGCCTAAAAGAACGTATGTTCGCGAACTCCGTTTCTGCATTCGTGCTCCGAGCGCGCTTCCCACTCCAACACTCAATCCCTGACCAAGCGAGCCAGTCGCAACCTTCACCCAACCCCCTAAAGGCGGCACAGGGTGTCCTTCAAGCTCACTCTCAAACGTCCGTAGTTTAAGCAAATCCTGGTGAATACAACCCGCTCGCTTGAGTGCAGCGTATAAGATAGGCGCAGCGTGACCCTTGCTTAAGATAAAAACATCATTATCCTGGCTATCTGGCTTCTTCACGTCATAGCGCATCTCAGAAAAGAACAGAGAAGCCATGATCTCGGCACACGAAAGACATGAACTGGGATGCCCGCTACCTGCCATCGTAGTTGCCTCCAAAACATCCCTCCTTAAAAGAGTTGAGATGTGCTCCAAATCAGCGATCTTTGCCATTATTTAGCTTCGAAGGCGTAGGAATTATATAAACGTTCGCTGAAAAAGCCAGATCTGGTAATGCTTATATAACCTTATATAATGAGTGTCTTCGCTACAATGCTGCGTGCAGTTCTTGCCAAGCCTGCTTAATATTAGGAGCTTGCTGCAAATAGCTTCCAACGACAAAAGAGGTAGCCCCGGCCTTCCGACATTCCTTAAGAGTTCTCGGATCAATACCGCCATCAACTTCAATGACCACTTTCGGCGCTAGCCTTCTAAGCTCTTCAATCTTATGCAACATTTCAGGTAAAAAAGCAGCACCATACGCTCCAGGCTTGACAGTCATCACTAAAACAATGTCAACATGCTCTAAATACTTTCTAATTCTTTTAACCGGTGTCTCCGGGTTCAACGCAAGTCCAAGGCGTGTATGACTCTCGTGCAGCTGTTTAATCAAAGGCAAGAGCGGATCTCGTAACAATGCAAACGGCAGCGCTTCTGCATGCACGATCACGCTGGCCACACGACCCTTATGTTCCTTGATCCAGGAAAAAGGATCGCGAACCATTAAGTGGGCCTCAAATTCAATTTTTTTAGGCAGGGCAAATGAAAAGGCAAAAGTACTATCTTGGACAAATCGCCCATCCATCACATCAAGCTGCACAATAGGAGAAAGCCCTTTTATTTTCTGAATGCGCTCATCAAGCTCTCCCTGATCATGGGCAATAATTGCTGGAATGATTTCGTAATTCATGGTCTAGTAAATCAAATCAAGTATTTATAATTATAGACCTCCTTTCAGTAAATTGAGCATTATAGGCCGTAGCAGTAACTGTGTAATTGCCAGGGGAAGTGTAATTATAATAGACAAAGATTAATGCTTCTTCTTGGGCAGCGAGAGTTATATTTAGGGTCGTATTTGAGTTAATAATGGTCTGCCCCGCATCAAGGCTCCAAGATATATTCGTAATGTTTTGGTTGATAAAAGTATTATTAATGCTAAAGCGAAAGACTCTCTCAGTCGTATTTTGATACACGACGTTCAAGTCAGAAATCTGCAAGTCGTTATTGATATCAAATGCATCGCTAACCGTTGAATTTGTGTTAATCCCATCCGTTACCAATAGCTTAAGCCTACATGCGCCGCAATCAGACAATTGGGAAGAATTCAAAGTTACACTCGTGTTAAGATAGTCAATCTCAAGTGTTGTGTAATTAGAGCCACCATCTGTACTGAATAAAATAGCATAGGCAAGAGTATCGTTATCTGTATCATAACCGGTCCAGTTTATATTAAATAGTCTATTCGAAAATATTTGATTCGATAGGTTGGTCGTAAAGTTAACTCTAGGAATATTCAATGTACGATTCACCATATCTTGCAATGTGTTGTTTTTCTTTACTATAATTTTTAATCATGCAATTTTTTATGTTTATTCTGTTTGACGCATCTAATGTAATACCATTACTGCTTCCCGAGCCAATCAAAGTCGCACCATTACAATCTAATAATAGCCCAAATTGGCTATCGAATCCGATTCCATTAGGTAGATTATAAGTCCCTTGTGTAAATGTCGTATTCTGAGTAATTGTACATCCATCTGTTGGAACAGAACCACATTCCACCGCACTTATCAATGGTAATCCTGCCATAAAAAGCCCCATTAAAATTAGTATCTTAAACGATTGTTGCATTGATAAAGACCTCCACTTGATTCGCAATTTCCTCATACGCCAGACTTTGATTCTGCCAGACATTCAATACTCGAAAGAGCGAACTCATATTGATAAATGACTCGCTAAGACCAACATAGTTGAATGCCCATGTCTGGTTGTCTAAAGTCGTCACCTGATCGAACCTTCCCAGACTATGTTGTCCAAATTCATTAACGAGATAAATCTGCTTTTCAGAAGAGGCAGGATTGCCCGGTAGTGAGTGATTAATTCCTTCAAGAATAGCCTGTTGTACAGAGCTATTTGAAATTTCATACGTTATTCTCAAGACAGGTCGTTGGCTAGGTGTACTGTAATCCCTCGCAGCAATCGTTACCGTTGGAGTAGTTGGTACATGTAATCCTGTGCTAAAAATGTCAGTAGAGAGTGCGTTTTGCACATCAGCCACACCTTGAGCGCTAAAAGTGGCATTTAATAAAAAGTTCGAGCTGAGATTAAACGAACGAGAAAAGTAAGAAGTTCCATCTGCAATGTCGTTATAGAAGAGGCAATTACCAATACAATTATCATCAATGTCTAAATCGGGGCCATCCGGGTAGGTAAAGCTATTGCCGCCCATATGGTTGATGAAAAGTGAGCTATTCTGTGAAGCATTCAAAACATACACGTCAAGGCTAGCATTCAAAATAGTTACATCATCTGGAATGACGGAGATATTAAAGTCAATATCTCCTTGCGCATAAATCGGTGTTCCCATGAAGCTACCAATAATGCCAAGATGTAAAAGAGAGGGGTTATCGTCTCTTGTGTGCTGCCAGCCTTCAGTTGGATCGTTTTTAACAATTCGACCATTCCACGCAATATCAGAGCTGTTAAGCTCCAGTAAAGGATCAATGATAAGCGGATAAGCAATAGTGGGATTTTCAAGGAAGTTTTCGGGTATATGTAAAATTAATCTGCCTTCCTCGTGTGATGCTTCCATTTCCATACACACAGTATTAGCGTCGCAGATAGTCCAGGGTCGATTAGTCTCTAGACTGCCAATACGCGAGAAAACAATATCAAAATTTCTAAATTCCTCAAGTGAAACGGGCTGTTTAATAATAAGCTCCTCCTTAATCTTTCTTGGTAAAAAAGTATATTTGAGGTCTACGTAGTTAGGAATAATATCACGATAAATGATTGAATTATCTTCAAGAGAAGCAGACTGAGCAAATTCATTATCAGAGAACGGCAGCTCAAGTAACCCGAAAGCGACTGTTTCACCATCGTAAGAAACAGTGATCGTACCATTCTCGTCTACGTGCGCATCATAGTAATAAGAAGGTGGACAGAATCCTGCGACGTCATTAACCGAACAAGAAGAAAAAGTCTCATCGACAGACATCCACTCTTCATTACTTTCATCATACATGTATTTCTCATAACTATAGAAAGAAACCTGACAAATGCTTCCTGTACACATTTGCTCCCAGTTAGCACCATTCGTAGTAGTTGATTCAGTTCTAAATTCTTCAGTTTGTGCTAATGCAGAGGTGAAAATAGTAATTAATACAAGAACGGTAAACAACCCTTTTTTCCCTAGCACAAAAATAACAAGGTTGAGAGTTTATAAGTTTTTAGGAAATTGAAGCCGTTCATCGCTCTAACCTCGCAATCTTCTTGATACGCCGATTATGCCTCGCCGCCTCGCTGAACGGCGTCTCAAGCCAAACACGAACAAGCTGCGATGCCTTCACCTTAGAAAGTTCCCAGCCAGACAAACAAAGCACGTTCGCGTTCACGTGCTGCCGAGCAAGCTTAACATCACGAATCGTTAAAGCACTAACAGCCCGAACACCTTTGATCTTATTCGCAGCAATGCACATACCTTGCCCGCTTCCGCAAAAGAGAATACCAGTACCTTGCTTTGATTCGCTTACCGCATGGGCAGCAGCAGCAGCAAACTCAGGATAATCATCATTCTCATCAAGCGTATGCGCGCCAAGATCATGTACAAGATAACCCTTAGATTCCAGCGATTGCTTAATTTCATTTTTAAGCTTAAAACCAGCATGATCAGCTCCGAGAAAAACGTGCTTCATTATACCTAAGAGACAAACCAAGATTTAAAGCTTATGGAGCGCGGTAATTACGATATCCTCTAACTAATGAAAATTAAATAATAATAGAAGGATGCTTCTCGTCCTTCTCATCGTCAAAATCAGCAACAAGCCCTTCAGTCGTTAGAACCATAGCAGCAATACTCGCCGCATTCTGCACACACGTTCGAACAACTTTGGTCGGATCAATGACGCCTGCTTTAAACAGATCCTCATAAATGCCTTTCTTCGCATTGAAGCCCAGCATTGGCTGTGCCTGAGAACGAATATGGGCAAGTACTTCTGATCCATCTTTACCAGCGTTAAATGCAATCTGCCTAATCGGTTCCTCAAGAGCACGTCGCATAATATTAACACCAATTCCCTGCTCATTCCCGAGCTTCAGCTGATCTAAAACTTTGATTGCATGCAATAGGGTAAGCCCGCCACCCACAACAACGCCCTCTTCAACAGCTGCTTTAGTAGCATGAAGGGCATCATCAATACGCATCTTCTTCTCCTTCAACTCAGTCTCCGTAGCTGCTCCAACGTTAATGACTGCCACACCGCCACTCAACTTTGCAAGCCTTTTCTGCAGCTCTTCACGCTTGTACTCAGCATCTACATGTGCAATAGAGCCTTCAAGCTGCTTAATTCTCTTCTGTAAGGCTTCAGATACACCCTGGCCTTCAATAATAGTCGTCGTATCTTTGGTGATTTTAACTTTCTTTGCGCTTCCGAGCATGCCTGGGTTCAAATCCTCTAGCTTCTCCCCGCGCTCTTCAGAAACTACTTTTCCGCCCGTAAGAATAGCAATATCTTCCAATAGCTCTTTCTTATCGTCTCCAAATCCAGGAGCTTTAATAGCACAAACCTTTAAAGCGCCTCGAAGAGAGTTAATGATCAACGCCGTTAGTGCTTCGCCTTCAACATCTTCTGCAATGATAATCAGCGACTTATTCTCCTGAGCAACAAGCTCAAGTGTTGGTAGTATGTCCTTCATCTTAGAAATTTTGTGATCCGTAATCAAAATGTACGGATGCTCGTATGATCCTTCCATTTTCTCTTGATCAGTAATCATATACGGAGATAAATAGCCACGATCGAATTGCATGCCTTCAACCACATCAAGCGTGGTATCAATAGTCTGCGCTTCTTCAACGGTAATAACGCCATGGCTACCAACACGATTCATTGCCTCAGCAATGAGTGCTCCAATCTTCTCATCATTATTTGCAGAGATCGTTGCTACCTGTGCGATTTTCTCTTTATCACGTACAGGAGAGGATTGTGATTTAATGAACTCGACAATAGCATGCGTAGCAGTCTCAATACCCACTTTAATCTCAACAGGGTTTGAACCAGCAGCAATATTCTTCAGGCCCTCCTGAATAAGGCTCTGAGCAAGCACAGTAGCCGTAGTCGTTCCATCGCCCGCCTTATCTTGCGTCTGCGATGCTACTTCCTTAATTAACTTAGCACCTATATTCTCAAACTTATCCTTAAGCTCAATATCCTTCGCGATGGTGACACCATCGTTTGATACAAGCGGCGATGTTGGTCGATCGAGAATAACGGTCCTTCCCCGCGGGCCAAGCGTGACCTTAACAATATTTGCAACTTTATCCACACCACGTTGTAAGGCTCTTCGTGAGTCTTCATTAAAGATAATTTGTTTACTCATTGTCCGTGAGCCTCCTCAAGCACTCTTTGCATTTCTCTGTAAAGTCCACGCTGTTCCGAGAGACCAGAAAAGCAGTCAAGAACATGAGCTGAATACGTTAATCGTAACGCTCCCAAAGGCATCTCAATCACATGCTCGGGCCTTTTAGCAATCTGAGTTATTACGCCTTGAGAGGCTCCACCCTGTCGATATCCGAGAAAATGACGATACCCTTTCGAGTCCGTACCTAAGTCAACTGCCTGAGGAACTTTGAAATTCTGCCCGCTCAAATAAACCATCTGTCTTCCGGGAAGAGCAAGACCGTCATTGAAATTAACAGAACCAGATCCAGTTAGTGAGGTCCATTGTGGATTAGCAACAAAGGGGTTTACTCCTCTAAATCGATCTACCTGAAGTACCCTGGTCGCATATCTAGATTCATCTGCCATATTATCCTAACCTCGCTAAGATATCCTTAAAATCAACGATTAAAAACGTTTCGCCTTCAAGTTGGAACTCTTCCGAGCTATAACCTCCATAAAGAATGACATCTCCTTTGGTAAGGGGCAATGACTTACCCTCTTTATCAGTTCCTACAGCCACAACTTCCCCTTCTTTCTTATCTTTAGCAGCCTCCTTAGGTAAGTAAATGCCAGATTTAGTACGTTCTTCATGTTTCAACGGTTTTAACAAAACGCGCTCGCCTAAAGGTGTAATCGCCATCCTACTGCGGGAAATTAGAAATTTTTAAACCTTTCGTCACTCGCTAATAGAACGTAAGTAGTTAACAAGCTCGCGGACATCTTTTGGATAGAGCCCAACGCTGCCTCGAGCAGCCTCACAGTCCGTCACCCCTTCGTGCGGCTTAACTTCCAGGCTTACCTTACCACCTGGCCAAGCGTGAATACGCAACGAAGCATTGCCAACACGAGAAGCAATCTCTTTCATTCCTAAAACGAGACAAGCAGGTATAAATTATTTTCTAAAGCGCTTTCGTACGGCAACAACATCGTTCAATATATAAAGATTGGACAAATAAAATGCAGATGAAGCACGAGTGGTTTAAAGCCAAACAATATGGGTGGGGCTGGTACCCTTCAACCTGGCAAGGCTGGGTAATCTTACTGGACTGGCTTGCGATTTGCATCCTTCTCTTTCTGAAGATCGATAAGAACTCGCACTCAGTAAGCGACACACTCATCAGTTTCTTCATTCCCTTTATTCTCCTCATTATCTTACTCATCTTCATTTGCTGGGGTACCGGCGAGCGCCCACGCTGGCGTTGGGGAAACTAAGGTTTAAATAGTATCAAATGATACTATAATCAATAGATACATGGAAGATCAAAAAATACAGAAAGAAATGACATTCAACATAGAAAATATCCTAGTTAGAAGCCCAAGACTAGAAACAATAATAATGGTTGAAGAATTCATAAAAGAACATAGTGGGGAATTCAGAAAAACAGAGCTATTTAACAAACTCCCAAAAAAAATGATGTGGGGAACGTTTAATGTTATACTAAACTATTTGTGGAAGAATAATAAGATCGCCATAGATAAAAAAGACTATGTCATTTACATATGGAACCCTGAATTAGTAGAGAAACTTAAAAACAGGAAAGCATACTGACCGGTATGTTTGTTAAACCTGCAAAAGAGGTCAAATTTATGCAACAATCATTTGAAGACCACTTCATTTCACTTTCTGAAAAGAGCCCTATAAAAAAAGGAATTCAAAGGGCCATAGCAAACTTGAAGGAAAATGCATTTTGCGGAGAAAAGATAGAAAAAAGGTTGATACCTAAAGAATACATCACCAAATACAACCTAGATAATCTATGGTGGTATCCTCTGCCAGATGCATGGAGACTCATATATCCTATAGCGACAAACAAATCCGAGGTGCTGGTAATTATTATAGAATACTTTAACCATAAAGGTTATGAAAGGAGATTCAATTATTAGACATATGTTCATTGACGTCCATTGCCATTTTGACATGCTTGAAAAGCAAAAAGAAGCTATAGAAAAAGCCATTAAAAAAGGCGTAAAGATAATCGCCACAAACGGCACCAATGTTGAAACGAACAGGATACAACTTGAGCTTGCAAGCCAATTTCCCGTCATCAAAGCCGCACTTGGCCTTTACCCTATTAAAGCACTCAAGATGAGCGACGCCGAGCTAGCCAAAGAGCTGGCATATATAGAAAAGAACGCTTCTAAGATTGTAGCAATAGGTGAAGTCGGCATGGACTTCAAAGAGTCAGAAGACCATGAAAGACAGAAAGAAATCTTCAGAAAAATAATCAGTCTAGCCAAGAAGCTAGACAAACCACTTATTGTGCACTCGCGCAAAGCAGAGCTTGCATGCATTGAGCTTTTGGAAGAGGAGAAAGCAACCAAAGTAGTCATGCACTGCTTCTCAGGCAAGCTCAGCTTAGCAAGACGGTGCGCGGATAATGGCTGGATACTATCGATCCCTGCCAATGTCGTCTACAGCGAGCACTTCCAAACCGTCATCAAGCAACTACCCATTGAAAATCTTCTCGGTGAAACCGATTCCCCCTATCTCCATCCTAAAAAAGAATGGCCAAATGAGCCAGCTAACGTCATAGAAAGCTACAAAAAAATAGCTGAGCTCAAAAGCCTATCATTAAAAGCAGTAGAGAAACAGCTGGAAGAAAACTATAAGAGACTTTTCCAGAATTAAAAGCAAGCAAACGTTTAAGAATCCTCTCAAAAACGAATTGAGATGTATACTACAGAAGAAATCAGGAAATACCTTGATCAAGAAGGCATAACGCCTCGTACGTTAGATGAAGTCGAAAGAATCGCAGGGTTGCCACCACTAGAACTTGATAAAAGAGAAGATCGATATGAAGTAATGGCCTCAGGGGGAGGTGAGATCTCAGTCTATGATTTATTAAAATCGGCTTCTCGAGAGGAAATTATCTGGAAGCTAGAAGTACTGCAAAAGCTAGTGGGTAACCTTGAAGGAAAATGCGTATTAGATGCGGGCTGTGGGACTGCGCTCGAGGCAGTATTCTTAGGAAGTCGTATGTCATCTGGTCACGTATACGCAGTGGATAGCGAAGAAGCAATGATCGCAAGAGCATTCACGCGACGCCAAAGATACCCGTCTTCAAGAGTAAAGATCGGGGTAGCAGACATCCATGAATTGCCATTCTCAGATAAAACGTTTGATCACGTACTAGCATTTAACTGCCTCACGGAATCAGCGCGAGTTCAGGGAAAATCATTCCAAGATCAAGTGCGAGAGAAAATAAGAGAACTACGTAGAGTTACCAAGCCGTTAGGGGACATTATAGCAAGCGGGCAATACTTTGGTATGCTCGAAGGAATGACGCAAATCGCGCAAAATCAAAAGGCCTTTGAAGAAAACGGTTGTAAAGTCATAGGGATAGAAGATGGCCAAGCAACAGTAATAAGCTACCAGGGAAAGACTGGGATAGTATACAATTGGATGATGCACGCCAAAAGAACCTAACTAACGCCGTTTCTTCTTACGCTTGCCGCCCTTGGCAAGCCGCATCATCTTCTTTACCTTAGATGCCTTACTCTTCCCGCTTGCACCGCGAGAACGACTCTTTGAGCGCCGCGGAGGCGCCTTTACCTTTTTCTTTTTCATGTGAATATAGCTGACATCCCGGACTCGGTGAAGAGAGTGCCGTAAACACTTCCCTTGTCAATCTTAACCTAATGGTGCATTTTAACGGTGATCTTCTTCGCCCCCAAGAGCAAGCGTAACAAGCGCAGATTTCATAGAGAGAGTTATAGTCCGGTCTCTCTATTTATAGTCGAACACTTGACAGAGGCTGTATGGGTAACACCCTTTCCAGGGCAACCGCAAGTTAATGCCAGCAAAGAATAGAGTAAAAAGAGATATAAATAACTAAGCGACCACTAAGAAAACACGACAGAAAAATTAAACAAGCTTCTTAGGTGTCAGCTCAATGCAAACGCCAGCAGCTACCGTCGCTCCAGCATCTCGAATAGCGAACTGAGCCATCTTTGGGTTCTTTGACTGTGTTTCAAGTACAAGGTTACCAATAGGTTTAATTCTCACCTTAGCAACATCTCCGTTCTTCAAGAAGTCAGGACTCTTATGAATCTGTCCATCTGGTGAAGTCTTCTCAATCAATTCAGTGAAGGAGCATGGAACCTGAGCAGTGTGAACGTGAAACACCGGAGTGTAACCCTTAGCAATGACCGTAGGGTGTGAAATAACGGCAATCTGGGCAACGAACTCTTCAGCGATCGTAGCAGGGCTAGATGCATCACAGACTACGTCTCCACGAGCAACGTCTTTCTTTCCAATGCCTCGAATATTAACGCCAACGTTATCGCCAGCTTCAGCTTGAGACATCTGTTCATGGTGCATCTCAATCGTTCTGATTTCGCCAGTAACGCCAGTCCCAGATCTTCCTGGAAGGATCAAGACTTTCTGACCTAATTTCATAACTCCAGTTGCAATCTTTCCAACAGGAACAGTTCCAATACCAGTAATTTCATAGACATCTTGAAGAGGCATACGCAATGGCAGGTCAATAGGCCTGTCTGGCATTGCAAATAAGTCAAGCTGTTCCATAACGGTTGGACCCTTGTACCAGGGCATTTTATCAGAGCGCTTAACAACGTTGTCGCCCATAAATCCAGATACAGCCAGAAACGTGATCGTATCAACTTTAAAGCCAGCCATCTTCAATACAGCAGAGATATCAGCTTTAGCCTTATTGAAAGCATCTTCCTTGTAATCAACAGTATCCATCTTGTTAACAATAACAGCAATCTGTTTAACACCCATGGTTCTCAAAAGCCAAGCATGTTCCTTTGTCTGTGGTTGAACTCCATCTTTAGCAGAAACAGTCAAGAAAGCACAATCTGCTTGAGATGCGCCAGTAATCATGTTCTTTACGAAGTCCTTGTGACCAGGAGCGTCAATGATAGTAACTTCATACTTTTGAGTCATAAGCTTCTGGTAAGACAAGTCAATAGTAACGCCACGCTCTCGCTCTTCTTTGAATTTATCCATAACGAATGCGAACTCAAATCCAACTTTACCTTTTTCCTTAGCCTCAATCTTTAGCTTCTCAAGTTCTTGTGGGGTGATCTTTCCAGAATCGAACATCAATCTACCAATAGTAGTACTCTTACCGTGGTCTACGTGACCGACAAAAACAACGTTCAAAATTGGTTTCTGCTTTGCCATTAGTTTGTATGTGTCTCAATTTTTGAGGGTATTTAAATGTTTTTGTTTTCTAGAACAAACAAGGGCCTTAAATTTGTAAAACACGCTCTTTTTCGACGATTCTTCCAGAGTGCGCGCCTTCTAACGCGTCAATCAAAGACAAAACGCTACCGCATCCATACTGATATTTATTAAGTATCCAACGAGCAACATCCCAACTTGGTCTCGCCACATCATAAGCATTGTTGAAAACACCTGTTCCACGCGCCAGATGGTTCTTTAAAGCAAGACCCAACATAGGATGATCTCCTTTGTGGTCCCAAATCTTCACCTCATCACGTCGCCCAATTAGAAAGGATGTGCCTTCTGACTCTACCAGAAGTTGATATCCCTTCAGTGTGTGATCACGACCATGCACGTCTCCATACGCGACAACAACACGAGGCCTCAAGAGGACTTTCAAAGTATAAAGATTAGTGAGTGGCTCAAGATGCCTGCTGGAGATAACTTCAACAGGTCCCTGGTGTGCGGCACGCTCAAGTCCATGTACAACGCGAGCCACATACGGCTCATGCTCCGAGTTAACTTCACGCAATGATAACCCTCCACGTAAAACAATTCGCGGACGTCTTCCAAACAGCGCCATCTGGACAAACAATAAAAGAGCTATTTAAACATTAACGAGCATCTCGCTCGCCAATCTGTTCGACATCTTTAATCCACCTTTTTCTCTTAACTTCAGTCATCCACTTTGTATTCAAACCATTGAACTCGGCCACACGGACAGGCCAGATCCCAGAAAACCAAAAAGTCGCCCATTTCAAACTTTTTATTCCGGGCGCATGATAAATAAAATGATTCAAAGCCCAGGGCCCTCCCGTTGTAGTTATTATTCTAGCTGAACGTCCTTTGAGCAATTTCTCCCAGCCCCATCCATCTTCACGATATTTGAATGCAAAGCCTGACGTTAAAACACGATCAAAAAATCCCTTCAGCAATGCTGGAGCTGAGCCCCACCACGTCGGATATACCACAACAAAATGCTCACACCACTTGATTAGCTGCTGCATCTTCACTAAGTCTCTCTCGAGAGAAGGTGCGCTCCGATAATCGTGCGCGCCAATAGCATCGAAATGTAAATCAATAAGCTTGACGTATTTTACGTCAGCCCCACCTTTCCGCACGCCGCGAACATACGCTGCTGCAAGTTCCGCACAATAACTCTTTACCCGTGGATGGCCGAGTAAAACAAGAACTCTCTTTTTCATCTTTCCAAAAGGCAAGACGTATTTAAAATGCTATCGTCAGGCGAGCCTCTCGTAAGGTATTTATAACCTGCAGAAGAGCAGTCAACATGTTGAATCGTATTGTACTTTCCCAAATAAGCAGACCTCAATTTGCAGAATTCCGAACCGGATGGTATGGCAGTCCAGGAGAAAAGGGAACGATGGTCCCCATAGAAATCCGGAAGCCAATGCAAGCTCCAAGCTACCGCAATATTTTAGAACAATTTATGGACAGCCCTCATGCAGACGTTGTTTCGGTAAACGACCGCGGAAAGTGGAGACAGTATCGATGGAGAAATATACTTCCCGAAGACATAAAGGAAATTTGCAGAATAGCTAGTGAAGACGGACGTAAATTAGGTCATCTGGAACTCTACTTCGATAAGCAACCCAATGGTTACAGGCGTAAACAATTTAGAGATTTAGTGAAAATAAAATGTGCAGAAGTAGACGAACAAGTTGTTGGGTATGAAATCATGATGTGTCCCGCACATGCAAGGCTCTTCACCTGGCAAAGTAGACCCGAAAATCCCAGCAAGCATTTCGGCGGGTATGTTGGACTGTTAAACCCTCTAGCGAGACTGGCTATAGCAGTTTGATCAGGCAAATATTCTTAAACCTCAAGATACTAAAAAAAGGATGGAATCAGTAGGTGGTGACACAATTGTTGAACAAGGATCATACAATTTAATTGCAGATACCAATGGCAATTTCCAAATAACGCATCTTGTCCTCAAAGCCGAAAACGGCTCCAAACGCGTCTGGAAGCTGAAAGAGCTGAGCGAAAAAGACGTCTCATTCCAGATCGAAAAATTTAGTTAACGGATGAAACGCTCACTTCTTAGCAAATACCCTAAATTGCTAACGCTTGTAGTAATTATCATTCTCTCATACATCATATTTAGTAACCCTTCTGTCTCGAGTAAATTTGCCTCTCTTGGAGAACTAAACTACGTTGGAGCACTTGTATCCGGAATGCTGATTGCATTCGGCTTTACCGCACCAATCGGCATTGGCCTGTTCATCGTACTCAATCCAAATAACCTAGTTTTAGCTGCGTTACTCGGAGGGGTCGGTGCAATGATTGCCGATCTTATTATTTACCGATTCGTACGATTCTCATTCATGGAGGAATTTACCCGCTTAGAACATACAAAAACGTTCAAAAAAGTCCAGGGCGAAATTAATAGAAAGCTCCACAAGAGACTACGCAACTATCTCTTCTATATTCTAGCAGATCTTATTTTGATCTCTCCGTTGCCTGATGAGATTGCAGTGACAATGCTTGCAGGAGTAACTGCAATCAAAGAAAGAACGTTGATGGCGCTTAGCTTCACACTCCATACAATCGCAACCTTTCTTATTTTATACGCATCAAGTTGAGAGAAAGTCTCTCCTAAACGACATTAACACAGGAGCGTGTCTAAAAAGCGCGCTACGAGGCTGAGTGACTGCGTTATATGCCTTTTCCGCAATGCTGAAATCGGGAAAAAAGATAAGTTGCACATCTCGATCATGCTCCTGCTCTCCAAAGATGTAAGCATCTCCGTAAACAAACGTATAAGGCGTTTGCCTAAAAGGATGTACAATAACGCCTGCTTGCTTACGTGGATTCATGCATGGCTTACCCCAAATGGGTAAAAGAATAGCTTCCATAAGGCCATTCAAATGATCTAACGATCGTGTAGGACGGCGAGGCGATATAAAATAATAAACGGTATCAAAGCCATATGACCGTAAGCTTGAAAGTTGATTTGCGTCCTCAAGTTCATCAATCTGGTAAGCTGTCTCTAACTCGATGAAACGAGGAGATTTGGCTCTAGGCAAAGTGACGCGAGGTAAAGCCGTAACCAGTCCAGCATTCATAAGCTCGGCTTCTTATTGAGCTTAATAAAGGTTGGCCTGACAGCAAATTAACAATGAGAAATAAGACGAAGTGTTCTGAAATCTCTGTCTCGACATTCGTCAAACTCATCCCGGCTCCTCGTTTCTTCCCGAAAAACCGCCTTTCCAAAATCAATAAGAACAGGACGATGCCGAGAGGAAACAATAATATTGTCTCTCTTAATATCCAGGTCAGCTACACCAGCCATATGGCAATTTCCAATGACTGTACAAATATAGTGAAAATCATCATGGGAAAGGATCCTTCGGTCCTCTAGTGATGCTCCAATAATGAAAGGTCGCGTAAGCACATACAAAGGAAATCCAAGAACAAGTTGAGACGACTGTAGCAATGAAGATTGGAAAGGCACGCCGCGAATAGCAGACAGTCGAACATACGCTTCATGCTCTCTTTTCAAATGATCTAGACAATCTCGATACTGCGCTCGCTGATCATTAACTGAAAGGCCAGGGTTGGGCAAGAGAGGCATTTTCAAAGCAGTCATCGTACCTTGTTGACGTCCACGATAAACAACACCAAATCCTCCGCGATCTAAGTATCCATTGGTAGCAATGCCTAACTGCTGGAGAGCTGATTGGTAAAACGTATCGTCATGTGAACTGGTAGCCATAAGCCTCTCTCGAGCTACGATTAATAAAGATATGCTCAGCAATATCGTCGCATCGAATGATCAGTTCCCGGGCTGCTCTTAACAACAGCCTTCGGAGCAGCCGGATTCTTTGTAAGCATGGTCAAATCTTCTCGAATAAACTTTTCCACTCGCTTGCTCATACTAATTCCCTCTTTTTTACAATATTCAGCATACGCTTCATAGACTTCTTGATCTACATTGAACGTCCGTATTGCCATAATCTACACTATTATAGAATCCTAATAAATGTTATGTAATGCAATAAGGATTTTAAACCTGCAATGGATAAAAGAGTATGCCTGAGTACATAGTGGGGGGAATGCGGGGAGTGTACGCTGCAGTTATAGGATTACAAAATGTGATCCGTGATCACTCACTGGGATGGCGAGTCTTTGGAGACGGTGGTGAAGGCTCTCAGGGCGAACAATTTCCCATTCATGATCAAAACGACGTAGAAGTCGGCAGGCTCTATCAAAACGGTTCGTCGCGATTAGTAGTACATGATCACATAGGCCAGGTTCGGTGCGAGATGATTATTGAACTTTCTAGAGAAGCGGGGTTTGCCGTAGCGGAAGAGTTAAAAAGGACAGAAAAGCGATAGCATTCGCATGATAAATGTTAGAAGAAGTATGCAGATAATTGGAGGAGCGGCTGCAGTTACGCTGCCAGTAATTTTTTGGTACAACGCCCCTTCTCAA
Organism: Candidatus Woesearchaeota archaeon; assembly: GCA_964357505.1. Classification (GTDB taxonomy): domain Archaea; phylum Nanobdellota; class Nanobdellia; order Pacearchaeales; family GW2011-AR1; genus JBBSZK01. The sequence continues at coordinate 16,382 of CAYHLN010000014.1, forward strand.
AAAAGCGCACACTCTTTCCCAGTTCGCGCTCCAATAGAAGCGCCCCTTGAACGGCGTGTTGAAGAAACTAAGGCAAATAGGTTTCTTTATACGTTTCCAGATAGTTTTCCGAATGCGCGTGTAGACAAGTACGAAACTCCTGGCGCACAACACCTTATCGTCCACGTTCGCCAGCATCATGTTCCTTCAGATTATATTTTAAAGATAGAAGAAACAGAAAAATGGGTAAACGAAAATCGGGAAGAAGGCCCACGTCGAAAAGAAAAGATCGACTGGCTTCCAGGGGCGCGAAGATCATTAAAAGAAGAAACAAGACGTGCAGAAGAAGTACAGATACAGATCTATTCCACGCTTGAATCGATACGGGGTCTGAGCATAGCTCAACTGTACCAAGAAGGTATGGAAGAAGCGTATCTAGCTAAACCAGATGAAATAATCGCAGATATTGTTTCTATAGCCAAAAGGTTGGAAAAGCAAGGCTGTGAAACACAACGAATAAGGGCAAATGATTATATCGCACTCGGAGCGGGCCTGCAGTTATGGAAAGAGGGGAAACTAGAACTGCTTGCTGCCGAACCCTCGGGAACAACTGAAACCGCAATCAGGGTATTCAGGAAATCATCGCTCAACGCCTTTACACAATATATTGAAGAGGAAGCAGAAACAAGAGAAGATTATTTCCTCAAACAAGCAACCTCTTCAAAAGAAGCAGTATCGGTCATCCTTCTCGGGGGCAGTCACAGCCTCGGAGGCCCAGAATCGTGCGTAGGTTATGATTCTGAAGGAAGATTCAGCAAAAAAGACAATATTGCGGAGTGGAATAGGCAGCATCCGGAAGAGAAAATCTCGCTATGCGAGATTACAGTAAACGCCTATCGTAATGCCAATGATAAAGGACTTCTACTACTAAGATAGTAACAGATAAAAAAGTCCTACTGATTCTCGCTCAAACCCTTTCGCTGTCGGATCTTGTAAATAACGTTATTCTGCAGCTCACTTGGCAGCTTTCTAAAGTGCTGATCTACCAAGTTCGACATGCCACGCCCTTCCGTGGTACTACGCAAATCATTACTCCAGCCAATCATTTCAGCTACCGGAATCTGTGCCTTCACCATCACTTGGCCGGCTTCTTGTTGTACATCAACTAAAATGCCACGCTTGCTTGCCACAAGATTGGTAACTGAACCCATAAAGTCAATCGGTGCTTCAATTAAATGTGTCTGGATAGGCTCAAGTAAACCAGCTGCAGCTTGTTTCATACCTTCATGTATGCCTAATCGCATGGCAGGATACACTTGCGCAGGACCGCGATGCATATGATCCACGTGAATCTTGATGTCGTGCAGCGTGATCTTTGTTTTAGTAACTTGTTCTCTCGCCAATGGACCGCCATCAATCACCAGCTTCCAACCATCCAAGATTGATTCAATGATTTCTCCAAGTAAAACGATGCCTCTCGTCTTATCCAAGAACACATTACCCTTGTAAATCTCGCGATACTGACGAGCCTCATCATTCTCCACACCCAAATCCTCAAGCTTCTTCCACACATCTTCAGATTTCTTCTTAAGTCTCATTTCGGGTAATTGCGCATTTTGAATAGCCTCAAACACCGTATCTTCAAGTGGCTCAACAGTAAAGTAAAAGATATTATGGCCGTTAGGCGTTCGAGCTTCAATCATCTGGCTCGGCTTGCTTACGGTCTCGCGATAGACAACAATCGGCTGACCCATTTTTACCTCCAAGCCTTTCTCACTCTTGATACGACCTTCAATAATCTCCAAGTGCAACTCGCCCATACCGGACATCAAATTTTCTCCCGTCTCTTCATTAATTTCAATATGAATACTTTGGTCTTCTTTACCAACCTTACGCAGCACATCAAT
>CAYHLN010000015.1:0-17947 GCA_964357505.1 Candidatus Woesearchaeota archaeon
AAAATACTATACATAGTTTACTAAACAGCCACTAGAATTACAAACAACACCCTCAAAAGATACGCTGTTTGGACATGTCAATAAGGATTCTGGAGAATTAGAACTAACTCCTATTACTGCAAAATATTTAGTATTTGATGGTTGTTCATTATAAGCTTTTAGTGTTGATATAAAAGTGCTAGTGGCATCCATTTCATCACATTCTGGACTTGTATGAAGAAAATTACACCCTAATGCAGAAGAATAACCATAAGTCCCATGATTAGGAGTGCCTAAAGTTATTAATTTAGCTACATCGTTATTACCATATTTTCTGAGATACTCTCTAGAAACCAAACCACCCATACTGTGGGCAACAATTATAACTTTATTTTTTCCTGTATAATATTTTAAAGTATCTACTACCGCTTTAAGTCTGTCTGCATAAATAGTCACTCTTTGATTATCTTCCGTTCCTATAACTGCTCCTCTATCATCATATACCCCTAAATAGTATGTAGTTCTGACTGATATTGGATGGTCTAGCTTTCCCCAAATTCCTTTTTCAAGAGCATCTTTTTTTGCATTCGGTAATAAAACTCCTTTGTTTATATATAAGTCCTCAGAACTTAATTTTTCTTGAAATTCATCAAATGTATCAATAGAATATTCCGCAACACTATCTTCGCCCATACTGTGACCATGAACAAAAAGAATAGGGTAGTTTGTATCAGATGTATCAGCTGGTTGGTAAGATTCTCCTTTGCAATCATTTGGACAATTTAAGAACGATTCATAGTCTTCACATATATTATCTCCACAACTTTGATATGCACATTGATTGGTTTCTTTGTTACAAAAACCATTGATGCACTTACAATCATTAGGGGAATTTACACAATTTTCTCCCTTATCAGTCTCACAGATACCATTTTCGCATTGTAAAAAGTTACAATCCTTAAAACATCCAATGGCACATTCTCCAGCTCCACATACTCCATCTCCACAAAAAGACTGAGATGAACATAAGCCACAATCTTTTTGACAACTATTACAAGACTCTCCTGCTTGACAATATCCATCACCACACCAATCGCAGTCAATTTGACATGAACCAATTTCAGAATTTGAGCAAGTACCATCTCCACAAAAACTAACTTTTGGAGAACCAATATAAAAGAAGTTTATGAGTGCCGCAATGGCTATAATACCTAGTATAATCCCTACTAAAATTTCTATCTCTTTTAAATTCATTTTGCATCTTTATTCTTCTTCTCTTTCTTACCCTTTTCTTTCTTATTTTTGGATTTTCTGCTCTTGACAAATTTAAACAATAAATAAGCAAGAACAATTAAGGCTATCGCTCCGATGGTAGAAATTGATAAGACTTTTTGCTTTTTACTTACGTCTTGTAGTCCCTGTTGAACTATCTCCTGAGTTTTTTGAGTTACCTCTTTATTTGTTTCTTTATTTTCACAAACTCCACAGTCTGAACCACAAGTATTGCAGTTCTCATTTCCTAAACATTGACCATCACCACACCATTTACAATCAGCTTTACAAATTCCAACTTCAGAAGCTTCACATACTCCATTACCACAATAGTTTTCACACATTGCCGTTGCTCCACATCTTTGATTAGCTCCACATGCGCAATCAGCTATAGAATTTTTACAGTTTTCACCCTTGTCTGTATCACAAAAGCCATCTCCCTCTTTATAGGGCTTATTGAAGCACGTCTCATGAACACAATATTTTCCTTCACATTCACTTCCTGCAATACAACTTAATCCATCACATTTTCCAACATCTTTTTGACAATTTGAACAAGTCTCATAATCTTTTTCTACTATTCCGTTTCCACAGTAAGTAGTACATCCAATATTGTCTTGGTTTCTCGTCAAATCTGCCTTACATTGTTTTCCAGAAGAACAAATACAATCTCCTGATGCTGAATAACAATCTTCAGTCTTATCAGGTTGACAAGAATTATCGCCATTATAATTAAAACTAAAAGAAATAGATTTTTGAGGTATACTATCTGGGCTTCCCCACGCACAACCAGAATATCTTTGGCAAGTAACTATTAGTGTATCTGAAACATGTCCACTACTTCCCGATGCTAAAACATTGAATCCAAATGACTTAGATTGACCAGCACTCAATGGTTCTGGATTGCCGACATTTCCATTGAAATTATTTGTTTGCCATGTACAAGTTATTGTACATACATTACCAGAATCTGCTGTGACCGTTGTGGTTAAAGGCACAGTATCACCTTGATAAGGTTTAGGAGAGGGAGATGGGGGGTCGGAGACGGTATAAGCAAAAGCATACACAAATTGTGAAGATATACATAAAAATAAGAAAGAAATAACTATTACACTTATTTTCTGCATAGTAATATAAAAATAACTAACTTTTAAACTTATCTTTTTAAAATTCTTACATAATGTCTGAAGTTTTTATCTTGTGGATTGAGGCATTTAACAAATCCCTTTTCTTCTAATTCTAATAATATTCTACTTACAGAACTTCGATGCATATCAAGCTCTTTAGCAATTTCCGTCGATGTTTTTGGTTCACTTAGTGCATTTAAGACCTTTTCTCTTAACTTCCCTCTCTTAAAGAAAAGAAACTTTCTAAAATCTTTCTTTTTCATTTTACAATCGTTTTAACTCTTCTAGCTCTTCAAATGATATTGATGATCCCTTGAACTTGGTTGCATACAGTAGCGCTTCGAGAACATGCGGATCTTTGATTTGGATTAATCCTTTCTTGAATGCGATGTATGCAAGTTCAGTAGAACGAATAATTTTGTATCCTTGCAAGGCTAGACTCGGCCGTGCTTGCATAACGCTTTTGTGTAGCTTTTGGGACATGAGCTTTTCTAGATTTTCTGGCTTTTCTGAAAGCATTCGGGCAGTGCGTTCGTCCATCGCAATCATGCTTTCAACGTTGCGCTTTTTGAGCGCGTGAGCAAGCGCGAAGCACGACATTTCTGCCTCGCTTACCAAATTAATCCAATACCCTTCTGCTTTGAGAAAGTGGTTTGCTTGATCTGTAATGTCGCGTGTTTCTTGTGCGAGCTCGGCTTCACTGATGCCCATTGATTCGGGAAACTCAAGAATTTTCTTTTCGATTAATTCGGCTATACGTACTGCACCAAGTTCGAATTGCTTTATGCGCATGGGCGTGTCAACAACTTCCCGCTTGACGCTTGAGGTAATGAGAAATTTTCCGTCGAATGTGCTATGAAGCTTTTCAAGTATATCGAGCAGACCATTCATTGAAAAGTTAATCAGCGGTCCGGAATCGAATAATAGTGCTTTCATAGTTTTCTCTCCAGTGTCAGCGTATAATCTTCAAAAGCATTCTTTCTGTATGCGGCTACAGCTTCGTTATTTTGCGCAGATGCAACTACTTTTGCTCTTTTTGCTCCTTTACTCTTTGCCCATGTAATAAACTCTTTAATTAATGCTGTTCCAATCCCATGTCCACGGAACTCTTTTATTACCATCATATTCTCGAGCTCTGCCATTTCCTTAATCTTTTTCCAGCTCTCCCCCTTTATGAGTGAAGCAATAAGGTAGGCAATTATTTTTCCTTCTTCTTCAGCTACTAACACGAGTGCGTTTTTTCCTCTTATTCTTTTTGTATAATAGTCAGGGTTTTTTGAAGGCCAGGTTGTGTCCATGGTGCTGTCAAACTTGTTATGGTCGTAATAGAAGAGCTCTTGATTGAGGGCCTTTACCTTCTGTAAATCCTTGAGAGTTGCTTTTCTTACCTTCATGCAAAAAAGTCCTCCGCCATTTTTATGCGCTCTTTGACTGGAATTGTTTTTATATAGGGATTTTCCATTGACATGCCCTGGCCAATATAGGTTGTGAGCTCCCAGGGAGTGATGCCGAGCAGATGGGCTGTTCTATTGAGCGAGATTCCGTGTTCGAAAATTTTCCCTGCTTTATTAATTCGTGATTTTTTGAGTACTTCCTCGACATCTTGCCTTTGCTGCGGGGAGAGTGTAACGAGCAGCTCTTTCGCATGATCAAGGTGTCGGCTGAATTCATCCGCATTTTCTCTTCTTAATTCAAAAAGCGTTTTGTCAAGTTCATCAGCAAATCTTTTGACAAAGTTATCCCACCTTTTGGGAGGGATTCGGTTTTTACGAGATACGAGCTTATTGAGGCTATAGATGATGACTGCTACGGTGATAAAGTCTGTTTGTTGGGTTATTGAAGCAGAATGGATTGTTTGGTCAGATAGCTGATTGAGCACATATGAATCGCTTTCTTGAAGTGCTTGTTTTGTTCTGGAGAGCACTTGAGCAAGATGTTCAACCTCTTTACTATCTGAAAAAACTACCATCTCTTTCTAAGGGAAGTTCTTATATAAATTTTCGTTAACCTCTTCTTTATATAGAACGAGTATCTCTATGCGATATGGAAGTTATTTTAGATACAAACTTTATTATTTCATGTATTAGAAAGAGAATTGATTTTCTTGAGCAGCTCCAGGAGCAGGGCTTCACCGTTAAGGTTCCTTTAGAGGTTTTTCAAGAGATGAAGGACTTACGGCTTAACGTAAAGCATGATGAACGTACTGCCATTGACGTTGCTCTTTCATTATTTGAAGGTCGAAAGGTAAAAAAGATAAAATTGGGTCACAATAAAGTTGACGTGGGGCTGATTGCAAAGGGAAAACAGGGCGTTTATATTGCTACTTTAGATCGTGAAATTAAACGCAGTGTTCCTAATGTGGTAGTGATTTTCGACGCTCAGAACCGGGTTGGGGTTGCTGAAAAATAGAAGGCTTTAAAAACCTCATTTTTGTCACCATACAATGTTCTATCTTGCACACGTTGAAGACTATGTTCGCGTGATTCCTAAGCATTTTGGGCTCGCGACCAAGGAAGCTGTAGAGAAGCAGCTGAATGAAAGCTATATTATGACTATCAAGAAGGACCTTGGAGTTGTACTAAGCGTTATTAGTGTAGACTCTGTTGGAGACGGGACTATTATTCCGGGAGATGGAGCTACTTACTATAAGTCTCATTTTAAGTTGCTGACCTGGAGGCCTGAGCTACACGAGTTGGTTTATGGCACTATCCAAGAGATTACTAATTTTGGAGCATTCATTACACTTGGTCCATTTAAAGGGATGATTCACATTTCTCAAACTATGGAAGACTACGTTACGTTAAGCAAGACAGGCACGCTTGCTGGTCAAGCTTCCAAGCGCGTATTGGCTGCTGGTGATGATTGTATTGCTCGTATTGTTGCTATTAGCTACAAGTTGGGAGAGCCAAAAATTGGATTAACCATGAGGCAACCTGGACTTGGAAAGCTGGATTGGATTGATGAGAGTAAGAAGAAAGTTGAGCGTGTCCCTTATGTTAAGAAAGAAGGAAAGGGTAAGGGTAAGGGGGGCAAGAAGAAATAATGGCTCAGAAAGCATGTAGACAGTGTAGAACGTTATTCGATGGTAAAGAATGCCCCGCTTGTGGCTCGAAAGAGGGCTTGGAGAGCTTCAAGGGCAAGGTTTCTATCATCCAGCCAGAGCATTCTGAACTTGCGTCTAAGCTTAACTTAACTAAACCCGGGCTTTTTGCCATACGACTGAAATGAAAATCATGAACTCTTTTGCAAATTCTTTGATGAAACGACGTGAAGTCGTGCTTGCTCTTGAGCACGCCTCTAATCCTGGGTTTGCACATGCAGCAACGGTTGTTGCTGAGCATTTTAAGATTGGAGAAGATCATGTTGTTGTGCGAGCAATACGGAATAACTATGGAAGCAAGACGTTTTTAATCGAGGCATTTGTTTATGATTCACCTGATGCCAAATTACTTGTTGAGCCTAAAGTGAAGGCTAAGAAAGGAGCTGCTGCATAATGGCTGACGATAAGAAACCAGCACCAGCGCCTGAAAAGAAAAAGGTTGTCTCCAAGGGTAAGAAACCACATAAGAATAAGCCCACTAGTAAAAAATATACTAAGTACACTGTTCATGGCGATAAAGTAACTCGTGCGCCTCACTGTCCACGATGTGGCGCTGGTGTATTTTTGGCTACGAGAGAAGGCAGAATGCACTGTGGTAAGTGCAGTTATACTGAGTTTGGTAAGAAGTAGTGAGCAAACGCTTATAAAATAACTAACTAAATTGGAAAACGACCGTTATTCTAACCCGTATAATCCCTTAATTTTATTAATCGACGCTTTATCTACAACCAAGGTATTAGTACACATCTCTGTTTCTTGTTCCATCCATATGCCATAATGTTCTCTTAGTCCAGTTCCATGTAATAATTCATGTATCTCTATACCTCCGCATGTTCTATCTTGTGCAAACAAGATTATTTTAACTTCTTTTATCTTTTCGTTTTCAAAATTAAAGTATGGTTGAGCAGAAGGAAAATAGGTAGTAGTATCCCAATGATCCGTTTCCTTATTTAATAACACATCATCAAAAGAGAGTCCGCAATAAAAATTAATTTGTGCAGCTCCATTTTCCTGAAACTCATATATATCATGACCAACATATTTTTCTATAATTCTCTCAGCTTTTTGTAAATTCCATTTTTGTACATCTTTACATTCGTGAACAGAATAAGTAATTGGTAGCCTATCCCATTTAAAATCAACTGGTTCTAATTCCTCTTTCCAAGGATACATATTGAGATTTGAGCAATTTTCTCCTTTTTCTCCATCGGAATAGATATATTTTAGACAAGAAGTTATTTCTTTATCAATCTCTTTAATCTTACAAGTTTGTATCGGATGTATTACAGGAGCCATAACTGAATGACTATTATCATATTTATGGCCAAACCCAAAAGTATGTAGAATTTCATGTATTTCAGTTTGAGGAAAATCCTTGCAATCTCTTACCTCCCAACCAATATTTTCAACTAAATTATAATTCCTGCTCTCCCAAATCCAGCCATCTCTTACAAAGGTATTTACATTTTCATGCCAAAAAGAATATTTTAAAGCATAAAGAATTACTTCCGCCTTGACAATTTTATTCTCAGATAACTGTGTTGGACCAGCTAGACCTTCAGTTATAAATCTATCATCTGAATTTTTTTCAGGAGGTTTTCCATAAATTACTAAATCGGCATCTTCTTCATTTTGGACTTCTTCGAACTGAACAAGATTTTCTGTTGAATTTTCTATTATTTTTAAAGCTCGCCTTATATTTTCTTCTTCGTATTTATCATTTGCCTTTTTTTGTTTTCCATAAGAATCATAATAAAACGTATTTATATCTAGAAAATAAGTTATTGGCATACGACCAAAATGTATTTCTTTAATATCCGGGGATTGATTTTGAGGCCCAGCATAATCGTTTCGTTCTGTAAGGATAGCGCCTTCCCCAGAGGAATTATTTATAGTAGTTACAGAATCGTCTTCAAGCAGATAGATTAATGAAACCATGGCTAAAAAAATTATCAAATAAGGAATTATATTGCGCTTGCCCATCCTAAAATAACAATTTTGGTGTATTTAATCCCTTTTAGATCCCCCTTGAAAAGAATCAATCACCTCTTCTTTGATTCGGATATCCCTTCGTGCCTTATACTAAGGACTTTCTTCGAAGGTTTTGAAGAATCACTATAACCTGCTCAGAACATCGTTCTTGAGCTCCTCGAAAGGACATAGTCGCTTCCTTGGTAGTTTCAAACCCTAGAAGAGGAGATCTCAACCGCTATAAATAGATAGCTGAAACGTCCTCTCCTGGGAAAAAGAGGTGATATTATACGAACTTTAAGCTAGTATTTAAACCTTTCGGTTTTGTTGTAACTGCGTAATGAACACAGATACCCTTAAGGTACATTCATAATCCATATAAAGGTTGCGTCTCTCTGCAGCTATGGGTGGGGAAAAGGTAGGGCAGGAGCAGATCCATGAACTGCTTTTCAAGGAGACGCTGAGCTGGCAGGCAATTATCTATGATTTGATCAATAGTGAGCAGCTTGATCCTTGGAATATTGATCTTTCTGTGCTGTCACAGAAATATCTCATACGAGTGCGCGCGTTGGAAGAAGCTAATTTCTTTATTTCCTCTAAAGTGTTGCTTGCAGCTTCCTTTCTTCTTCGGATTAAGTCAGAGATTGTACTCGACCATGATATTCCTACCTTGGATGATATTTTATTTGGCAAGAAGGAGGAACGTAAGCCGGTGCAGGAGCGCATTGAGTTTGATGAAGATGTGCCTATGCTCATTCCGCGGACGCCACTGCCACGATTTAAACGTGTGACGTTAGATGAGCTGATGTCTGCTTTGGGTAAGGCAATTGCTACGGAAACACGCCGTATCAAACGTACGCTCATTGTGCGACAGCAGGAGATGGAGGCTTCTATTGCGATGCCGAAGCGTACTATCAACTTAAAAGATCATATTGATCGGATTTTTGGGAAACTAAAGACTATTTTTAAGACACGAGAAGAGCGATTTGCTTTTACTGCGCTGCTTGAACAGGATTATGCAGATAAAGAGAAACGGGTAATGGCTTTCGTTTCGCTTTTGCATTTGGATAATCAGCAGAAAGTTTGGCTTGAGCAGGAAGGGCATTTTGAGGAAATTTGGATTCTCCTCAAGGAACAGTATGTAAAACAGAATAAGGATAAGCTTCAGCAGTTAGAACGTGAGGTTGCTGCTGCTGGGAAGGAAGTCCACAAGGTTGAGGAAGGCGGAGAGCCGCTTGAGGATGAGGCTGAAGAGCATGCGCCGCCCGTCTATGTCGCACGAGAAGAACTTGAGGAATTTACTGGTTTTGGGAAGAGGATTGAGTAATTTTCACTTTGTTAGTCTTGAGATAATCTGCTTTTCTGTCAAGTATTCTTCCTTACCTGTTTTCATATTGCGCAGCTTCAGCTTCTTTTTCTTTACTTCATCTGATCCGATGAAGATTGCATTTTGGATGCCGTAGCTGTCTGCATACTCTAAGGCTTTGCCAATTTTCTCTTTTGTTATCAGTGTTGAGATTCCTTCTTTGCGCATTTTTTGAGTGACCTTGATTGCTTCTTTTTCCTGGTCAATGGAGATAACGATTGCTTGTGTTGTATCTGGCTCTATTTTTGTTAGGTCCATCAATCTCTCGAGACCGAATGAAATACCCACAGCAGGGATTTGCTTGCCCAGGAACTTGCCCACTACTCGGTCGTACCTTCCTCCGCCGCCCACTGAGGATTTGCCTTCTAGTTTGAGTTCAAATACATTTCCCGTATAGTACGAGAGGCCGCGCACCATATAGGAGGAGAACTCAACAGTGAAGCCGTAGAGCTTGCCGAGTTGTTGTAGCTTGAAGAGCTCTTCTGCGCCGTCAAATAAGTTTTTGACAAAGAAGTTGAGATCTTTTTCAAGTAATTTAAAGAGTGTTAGGATTTGTCCTGGTTCAGCATGTTTCTTGAGGTTGGCTTTGACTGCATCTTCTCCTAGCTTGTCAATTTTATCGAGTTCTCGTAGAACAGCATTCTTATTTTGAATTTGCACACTATCAATAATTGCGTTCATGAGCTTGCGATTATTCACTACTATTTTTGCATCTATCTTCAGCTGTTCGAGTATGTCGCAGGCCATTGCCAGGCATTCTGCTTCTGATTCCACTGAGGCATCTCCAATGATATCAGCATCCGCTTGTGTAAACTCGCGGTAGCGGCTTGAACTTGTTGGCTCGTCACGAAAGACTGAACCAACTTGATAGCGCCTGAAGGGCAGCTTGATTGTAGGGTGCTGTTTGAAGATGCGTGCAAGCTGAAATGTAAACTCATAGCGCAGACCGAGATTGCGTCCGCCTTTATCTTGAAAACGGAATCGATCTGAAACTGCTTCGTCTTCATCACCTATTGTGTCGGGGCGCATGAGCTCGTCAAACTCTACTGAGGGGGTCTTTATAGGAAGGAAGCCATAGCGCTCATATGTCTGCTCGATAACGCGCCTGATTTTTTCAAATTTCTGTGACTCAGGAGTTAGTAGTTCTGGAAACCCCTTTACTGTTTCTGGTTCGAAGAATACCATGGTAGTCTCTGTTTTAGAGGTATAAAAGGATTTTGGAGGTTTCTGGATTAAACGCTCTTTTTGCATAGTATTCTGCTATGAGACTATTGCGTTTTTCTTCATGTATTCTTATTTTATATTCATCTATTTTATCGTTAGCATAGTCAACTCCTTTGAATACCAAGAACGCTATCCCCATGCCTGCCACACACCCCATCGCTGCACCAATAAGTGCCCCCATATAGGGGTGTTCTTCGTAGAGGTTGTATCCTACAGGGGCTCCTGCAACTAAACTTGCTAATGAGGTTGCCGCGATGGTGATGTTTCCTGCTACCGAACCTTCAGTAAATCTTATATGTGGATTTCTTGTCAGGGTGCTCGCATACTCCCTTATTTTTCCCTCGAGCATCGATTGGGCGTGTAATCTTCCCAGATCAAATTTGCAGAATCCCCTTTCTATGTTCTTTTTTGCTATTCTTCCAAGTCGCACCTGTTCTTTATGATACCTTGTTCTGCGTGCAAAGGAGCTTGTTTTCATTCCTAGGCGGAGACCTATACTCTTTTATAGCCTTTTGGTGGTCATTTTTAATGGATAATCGAATAGTCGATGTAGTTGGAATAGCTGTAGCCCCGTTTCTTATTTATTTTGGAAATAGGGGGATCACTCCAAAGGTGCTTGCGGTGGAGGGCGAGGAGGTTCTTACTCTTGAACGTGCAGAAGGGCCTCGGCTCGGGCAACTACTGCGAGCGGGGCGACTTGATCAGGCTAGTGCTCCTGTATTGTACGAGCGGCTTGGAAGGGCATTTGGCACTATCTCTCGCTATGGGATTTTGCATGGTCATCCCCATTCAGATAATGTTGTTGTAACTTTGGAGAATAACCCGGTTGTTATTGATTGGGGAATGGCCTTGTACCTTCCTCTACGTGATGGAATTAAGGCCTGGCGAACGCGAAATCTTGCTGACTCCTTGGCAGGCTTGAGGAATAGAGATGGACTTGCTTCGCCTTGGAATCTCCGTCGTGCACTTATCTCCGGATTCAACGATTCATTTGAATCCCCCGCGGAGAAGTCTGTTCAAGAGATTCATCGAGAAGCTCATTCGTTCATGTACGGTTGATATGAAATCTTAAGAAAGAGCGGAAGGTGGGAGTCGAACCCACTCTAACAGCGCCACAAGCTGGTGTGCTACCGGTACACTACAACCGCCATGGGTAAGGGGGCGTGAGATGGTATAAAAAGTTTGGGATTTAGTTTTTTTAGCCGAGTGCTTCGCGATCACTAAAGTAGTCTATTATTTCTTCGTCAGCTTGTCGCTCAAGAATCGCACCGAAGCGTAGTGTTGTTCCGTTGAGCAAGGGTGCCGATTGAAGTAAGAACTGTGGGCGTTTTATTCCATAGTAGCGTGAAGGCATGTGTTTGACTCCATTGCGAGCAAAACTGTTGTTTCGTATGATTGCCTCGCAGTGGCGTGGTTTTATGGAGAAATAACGCCAGTCTGGAGTTTGCTGCGCAGTGTGGTGCTCGCGTCTCCAGAGTGCTTTTATCACGCTGTTTGATACCACGTACGCAGAGTGTAGACTTCCTTCTTTTCTGAGGAGTGTATCTATCTCTTCCGGGCACATCCTTTTTGTGGATTCTCGCAGCCCATGAAGAGCGTGATAGCCGATCATGTAGACAAGCCGCTTCCCATTCCTTCCTAAACTATCGATCTGTGCTTCTTTTAGCTGAGCACCGTAATGCCTATAACCTGCCTTTAATTCTGCTTCAAATAGGTCGTTGGCAAGATCTGGTCTTTGCCCATTTTCGTGCGGTATTGGCTTCAAATCAGGATACTGCCGCATCACGATCTCTTGAAACCAGTCTCCGATACAATGAAAAAGCGTTCTTGCCATGCACAGGCTCCGAGGGGAATTATATAAAGATTTTTATGATCTTAAGCGATAAGGCCTTATCACGTAAGGGATCAATCAAGCGGCCAACGGTTTTCTTTTTCTATCTTTTCTATATCTGGTTGAATTTCCTGAATAATTTTCAAGTATTCTTTTTGAACTGTATCGTTAATAGCCTTCGTTTTTAGATCTCTTTCTTGTGCGACCAGCTTTCTTCCCTGACGGTGAAATTCATGAGCTTTATCTGCGCGACCCTCTAGTGGGCCTGATACACCATCGCAATATCCTCTCAATGGTCTACCGTCTTCTGCTCTTATCACTAAAATAGTGAGGCAGTCCTTGTTTTCGCGCACTTGTCCTCGTACAACATACATCTCTTCTTGATTTTGCGAGCAAATAGTTAATTTTTTACCCTTTGCACAATCATATGTTTTTTGAATTTCTGACGGTACAATTGGCGATAGAGTAAGGGAGCGATCGGTTAGTTGCGTTGCGTGTGTTGAATACGCAAGAGAGGCTGCTGCAACAATGGCTGCAAGGCTACGGTGCATGGAAGATTATGTATGGGATCCTATATAATCTTTGTTGAACTGGGGAATATCATTTAAACTGGCGTTTCCTGTAGAAAAGATGAGATTTTATGCGTTATGGCTCTGTGCTGTATGTGTCGTTGTATTTTTAGTGCAGCTCTTTGTGTCAGGCTTTACTGATGCGCTTTTACTTGATTCCAGTTCGTTTGTACAGCCATGGCGCTTTATCACTTCCATTTTTTTACATGGGGATATTGCGCACCTGCTCTATAATTTATTTGCATTGGGATTATTTGGAAGCATGCTTGAGCGGCTCTTAGGAGGAAAGCGCTTCTTGTTCATTTTCTTTGCTACGGGTGTTGGGGCCAATTTGCTTTCCGTGTTCTTCTATGATGCTTCTCTTGGCGCGTCTGGAGCAATCTTTGGCGTTATTGGAGCGCTTATCGTGATTCGCCCTGGTTTGCCTGTTTTTGTATTTGGCTTGCCGATGCCTATCTTTATCGCCGGTATTGTTTGGGCCGTGGGAGATATTATCGGTATTTTTGTTCCTTCAGGTGTAGCTAACCTTGCACACTTGGGAGGCATGGCCTTAGGTCTCTTAATGGGGGTCTTTTATAGGAAGCCAAAAGAAGAGCAGACAAAGTTGAAAATAGACGAGGGGTTGATGAATTCTTGGGAAGATAATTATATGAAGTAGTTTACTTTTTAATTATAGGGTATATTGTGTTCATTATTTTATCGCACTCTTTTATTCGTTCTCTTGTCATCGGGTACTCTCTTGGATATTTTTCACCTGTTATAGGGTCAGTTTTCCAGAGAAGAAATAGATCAGGATTATTATCTAAATCTTCTTCGTGCCCATCACAAAAGCATAGGATAGGGGTTTCTTCTTCATCTCTTTTTCTTAGAGTTACTTTAAGGTGTCTTTCTTTTTCTTCAGGGCAAAATTGGGCATCTATTTCAATTGAATAGTTGTTGTATTGAATATTTTTTAAACCACCATCTTGCATGACTATCTTATGGACCTCGCTATAGAGTGTTTGTGTTTTTTTGCCTATTGAAATAGTATTTGTTGCTGTGGAACTAGAGGCTATTAGAAGACTTGCAAGTCCAGCTAATACATTGCGCATTACTTTATGTGTGTTTTGTATTTATAAAATAAGTTGTGATTTGATATTATCTTTTTATTGGCCTTTTTTTCTGGCCCTTCTTATGGAATGGCTTTGTCTTACACAATGGACAACGTGCTTATCTAATAATAGCTGAAGTCCGCGTTCATCTAATGGGGCCGATCTATTTTTAACTATCTCTTTTAGAACAGTGCAGGGATGGAGCTCGCCGATACGCTTCGCAAAACTCTTGGCGCGGGATCGAGCAGTCGTAGCATCTGTACTCGTACCGATAAAGTCGTGGACTTTTTCTCCTTCTTGATTATAACCTCTTAACTCATAGAGCTCGGCAGCTTTTTTGGTGTCATCATATCTGGTCCCATTACATTTTATTATTCTTATTTCATATACATTTTCTCTCCAGTCTTCGCTCATTTTTCTGTTTGATTTAGTGCGTTTATAAGTTTTAAGGTATTTAGAAATTTGATGATTTCAGTTAACTCTTGTTCGACTCTTCTCACAGGCTTGAAGACCCACGGCAACATTTAAGATTTAGCCTTATTTGGTAGATGGATGAAGAGGAGCCTAAAGCGAGAAGCAGGTAAGACCTATCTTTATCTAGTTAGGCACGCGCATTTTATTATTCCAAAAGAAGGTTACGATCCGCATCCACCACTCAGTAAGAGAGGCAGGATACAGGCGCGTGCAGCGGCAAAAAGATTTAGTTCCCTTAAAGATCATGTAGAGGTATTCTATTGTAGTAGTATGAAGCGTGCGGTTCAAACTGCTGGAGAAATAAGAAAAACCATTCGAAAGAAACTAATTTCTCATGACGGTTTGTGGGAGTTCAATAAAATACTCTGGACGGATAAGTACTATCATTACAAATATTGGAAGCATTGGAGAAAACACAAACTTACTATAAAGACGTTAGACAAAATCTTGCAATCGCATAGAGGAAAGGTTATAGTCGTTGTGGCTCATGGGAATGTGATAAAGGGTGTTTTGAGAAATAAGGCTAAACTTCCTACTTCTAAGCTTAGGAAGTTAGAATACAAAAATTGTCACGTTACTTGCATGAAGTTTAATGGAATTCGCTTAGAAAAAACCTATTGTATTAATTCCAAGATGCCTCCGCTTATCAAATGATTTTATTTGATGGATAAAAATATTTGATTTACTTTATTTCCAAAATCGCGTAAACAGGATAATGATCAGAGGCTTTTTCAGTTAATTCGTTTTTAATAATATCGGCGTCAAGCACCTTGAAATCTTTTGAACAGAATATAAAATCAATACGCGAAGCCGCACTTTTGTCCATTGAACAGCTATCTGTAGGTACGGTATAACGGAATCCTTTCTTATTGATAGCGCGATAGGTGTCTATAAGTCCCTTGCTCTTTACATATTTGATTGATAAGCAAGTCGATCGACTTCTGATATGCTCCTCTACAACTTTTTTGTCTTGTACTGCATGGTAGGGCACGCCCATTAAAGTTTCTACAATTTTGTTAAGGTCTCTTCCTTGAATATCTTCTTTAGACCACGTGTTAAAGTCTCCTGCAAGAATGTAGGGCTTTTTCATATCACGTATAACTCCCTTGAAGAATTGCATACGTTCTATTTCAGTTAGTGAGGGGTGTGGATGAACTATGTCAAAGGTAACTATTTTCTTCCCGACTTTAACTTCAACTCTTCCAAACTTGCGTTGGTAAACGCTGTAATTATCTGCACCCACTATCGGATATTTAGAGAGTAAAGAATTGCCATGTTGCTTTCCGCTTACCGCATACGCATGGAATGAGTAAGGGAATCTAAATTCTTTTGCGTAATTTACATCTATTCCATGATCGTTTGCTTTTGCGCTGCACGCCTCCGTAAGAATGAGAATGTCTGGATTGAGAGATTTGATAACTTTTTTTATCTGTTGCAATCGTTCTTTCTGGAATTTAGGTGGTTCGTCAAAGGTATGTATTCCGTCTAAAATATTGTATTCGACTATTTTGAGTTTCATGAGATAGGGTTGTGAGTTACAGTTTTATTCTTATTGGTTTGGTCCTTTTCCCATCAAATTTGACAGACATAACATAACGAGGGTTTATTTTATACTTTAAAGAGGGAATAGGGGAGCCAGAATAATAAATTCGAGAGTTTACTTTAGTAAAATCATGGAAGTGACCGAGAGCCAGATAGTCTACTTTTGCCCTCGACTTTATATCTTCGGAAAGTCCGTGGAATAAACCTATTTTGTATCCGTTTATTGAAAGCACGTCATTGTTTCTAAGTAGCTTTACATTCACAGGCAGTTTAGACAGCTTTACTTTCGCATCTTCATCTCCCTTAATAAGATAAACCTTGATTTGCTTTTTGTCTAAACGATTGAATTGGATATATGCTTCATTTATAGTTGATTTGTTCGCTTCTTCATCAAAGAGATCGCCTGCGATGATAAGGCCTGTGACTTTCCTCTTTATGCAAAGGGAAACGATACGAGAGAATACGTTGAATCTATTCTTTTCTCCATTGAGGTGTAAATCGCTCGTGTGAATAAATGACGCTTCTTGTTTCATCATTGCTGCTTATCTTTCTTTCTGAGCCCCAACATAATTATGTGGTTGCCGACAGGAGTTAAATTACGTAAGATCATCAGAAAATAATGCATGATCACAGGGTTTTTACCATTAAGTAATTCAAGGAAATCATCAAATGTCTCTTTTCTTTGCTCAAAAAATGTTCTTGTTTTCTCTAGATTGGTGTTTTGATAGGCTAAGATAAGATCATAAAAATAGTCGCGCGTCTGTTTTATGAAAGCGACTTCTTTTTCTGTAAGTTTGATACTTTTATTTTTCTTAAGATAATCATAGGCATAGAGAACTAAAACTGATATTTCAATCATGGAATCAATAAAATCATAGGCATAGATACTATCTGTTGAATCATAAATACTCTTTTTATTGATGATGCGCTTACAAAGGTTGCATAATCGACTTACGGTGTTAAGTATTTCTTGAACTTCGTCAGTGGCAAGTGTTCCCCCTGTGATATCTTCTAGAAAACGATCAAATTCAGATAAAACCATCCACATAATACGTTTGATAAGCGAATCGTACTCATTCTCATCAAGAGAGCTCATGCATTTTAGTTTACAATGAGTCGGACCCACCTCTACAATCTCCAAACCCGTGATATGATGTAAACTCTTTCGGATGAGAGGCAATTTTTGCTGAGTATATTTAACGTCAATTTCATCATACCCTGCCGTATAAAGATGCCTGAGAATACGAACAATGGGCCATTCTTCACTTTCAGTAAGATCAGTCTCTATCTTATCAAAGTGCTTTTCTTTTGCCGACAGAATAAGCTTTCCTTTTGATACTTCAATATTCATCAGTTGCCCGTTTTTGAGGTTATTAGCTTGTACATACTTAGAAGGAAGAGAGACACTTAAGGTACTTTTTCCATGCTTGACGATCTTTCGTTGCATTAATTGCGGAAACGTAAAAAGTATTTAAATCTTCCTAAAATATATATTTATGTATAAGAAGTAAATATAAACGCAAAAAGTATATAAAAATTCAAGCTTAATTGTACTTATGAATGTTGATTTGAGAGAAGTTCTGAAGACTGTTCCGTTACGAGTGGCGATAACTGACTATTGTAATTTGGGATGCGTATTTTGCTCCAATGAGGGCATGGGACCAGAACAACGTAACTTATCACATGTTGATACTGATTCGCTCCTCTACTTGGTTGGGGCCTTGAAGGAACAAGGATTAAATCATGTTGCTTTGACGGGAGGAGATCCATCGTTACATCCTGAGCTCGAACGTATTATGGATTGATTAGAAACGAGAGGTATTGGAAGACGATTTATTCATACAAACGGCATCGCCTTACGAGAACGGCACATTCGCGGACAGTTAAAGGGCTTTACGAAAGTCGGGGTTTCGGTGCATGCATTCGATTATGATACGTGGAAGGCCCTTACGAACGGCACCGTGCGCCAATTTGGGCAGGTTATGGCTAACTTAGATAGATTTGCGGAAGAAGGTTATGGGCCTCGAGTGGAGATTAAACACGTTCCTATGGAAGGCATAAACGACTCTCCCGATTGTATGAGAAGAACACTTGATTATTGTGCTGAACGTGGATTTAAGTTTAAGTTCCTCAATTTCGAGCCTATCTCTGATTGTCATACAGGCAGAGGAAAGCCTATTGGAGATTTGACTGCACGTGTTGAAGCGTTGGGTGCGGTTCCTCTGGAAACAGAAGGAGTATTTAGAGGACAAGGCGATTATCTTCCAATTAAATGGTTTGAGTATCGCGGAACAAAAGGAGTATCGATTGATATCGGCTGCGGTAGACCTGATGTTTGTAAGGCTTGCTACAAATCAAACGAGATTCTGATAACTCCTGCATTGGATATCAAACCGTGCCA
>CAYHLN010000016.1:0-17030 GCA_964357505.1 Candidatus Woesearchaeota archaeon
AAGCTCGTGGTGTCGGGGGTTCGATTCCCTCCATCCCCATCTATTCATAATCCGCTAGCTGGCTTATGTATATAAAGTAAAAAGATAGGGAAAGATATGGGTGTTGTTTTGCGCATTGTAGTGGCAGTCATTGGTATCGCACTCATATTGATGGCATTTTATCTTGCTCCACGCCTCACGGGATTTGCAGTTCACGAACCGGCAGCAGAAGCGACGCCCGATACGAACTATCTCGATTCTATTTCAAGTACTCTTGCCGATTCTCAAGAAATGGTATGGGCTCCGGTATATGGGTGTTCTCTAGAGAATTGCACCCTACACGCAGTTCGCTTGAGCGGCTCTATTGAAACAGCACGCTCGGGAGAGGTAACCATTTCGCTCTGGGATGGGGAAAGGGAATATGCTATTTTGCAGGAAACGATTCTTCTTGAAACACAAGAAATCGCTCAAGAAGTCTTGATAGAAGAGAACGTTACGCGAATTAACGAAAGTACTCATGAAAGCTATACTGAAATCGTGCAGCGAATAGAAGAATCACTTTATACAGTTGAGATACCTGCAACCTTTGTCTTTGAGCAAAGTTGTGCAGAGAGTTGCATAGGGCTCGAGCTTGCTCCACGCCCAGACTATACGTTACGAGTAAGCGCTCCCGCAAACACGAGCATTATCATAGAGGAAGTTATCTATTCTTGGACTATTGAAAGACAGATAGCTGTAGAGTTAACCAATGATAGTATTTCTACCAACATCACTGTGATTCCGCAGAATAGTACCGTTATCAACATAACCTATCTTTCTTTAACCAACCTGACAAGCCTCGACATGTCTCCAAGAGAAAACTCCACCCTTCCTGCACACTGGTATCTTAAATCTGAAGTTTCTTTAACAGACGCAGATAGTGGGCAATGGGAATGGAATCCCTTGGAGCGGCCTGGTTGGCTGAAACTTTCGCTTGATAGTATGAAGCGTCCACAGGCGGAATACACGAGCCAGGAATTACGGGTATTTTCACAGACCATTACTGTGCCGGAAAACAGCACCGTGCAGTTATCTTTTAATTATCGGGTTTCTACGTCTGCGTGTCTCCAGTTTGGGATGGACTCTTACACGCAACAAGGGAGTTCACTGACGAGCTATTTTATATCTCTTGACGAAAACGCTACGAGTAGCGATTTTATGCTTGAGACAGTGCGTGAAGTAGAGGGTGTAACTGTTCAAGCGAGCGTTCTTGCGTCCGAACATACTCAACTTCAATTTTACTATAAAGCTCTCTGCGATATAGGGACGGCAGAGCTTACTAATTTCACCTATACGTTTATAAATTATTAAAGGTAGGAAAACAGATGGGGAGAAAGGGCCTAGTGATGCTGTTAGCGACGCTTTGCATGCTCGCTAGTGTATCTGCCTTAACTATTCCTAACTCACAGATAAAGACCGTTGAATATTTTGTAGGTGCAAATGGCAGTCAGATTCTGAACGCTACCGCGCGTAGCTACACCTTTGCGATCTCTGTGCCAGAAAGCAACATTGCAAAAAGATATGCGTGGATCGAGCTTTCTGGAATGTCAACAGGGACGTTTGATAATAATATCGATATAAATTTAAGCAATAATATGTCTGATCGATTTTCTCTTGATAGCGCGGGAGAAACCCAGCGATACTTAATTCGATATCCTTACTATCCTACACTGACCAACGGCACCAACACCCCTTACAGGCTGAATGTGATTGTGCCTGGTCTTGGAAGTCCAACTTCTGCCGAATGTTCAAAGTTGATCTTGACGTATGAATATGATTCAAGTTCTCCACGCCAAATTAAAACCGTCAAGTATTTTGTAGGGCAGAATAGCAGTAATGTTAGCTCGGGAACTAATATCGTTTTTCCATTCAAAATTTATATTCCTGAAACGGGATCGATCATCGTTAAGTCAGCTTTTATAGAGATTGAGGGGCTAAGTAATGGTGCAGCAGACAACGCTGTTGTAATTAATACTTCCGGAGGACCGATTATGAATTATTCTATTGATAGCACCATTGCAACACAATCGTATTATCTTCTTTATAATGCCTCAGAGATATATGGCATTACAACCGGCGGAACGTATAACTACGTAGCCAATATAAGAGCAACTGGAAATCCAAACACTTTTGTGGGTGCAAGAGCCGTTATTACCTATGAATATGATTCCAATTCGACTAATCAGCTAAAAACAGTCAGATATTTTATTGGAAGCAACAGCAGCTCGATAGCTAGCAATATCCCTACTCGATTCACCTTTGGAGTGCCTATTGCGGAGCCTACTATTGCCGTTCAATCGGCTTTTATAAAAATCAACGGTTGGACTACGGCTGTTCAGGGGCATATACAGGTTAATATAAGCGGAACGAATCAGATTAATCATACCGATAGTATAAAAACTGAGGGGAATGACTTTACACTCCTTTACAACGCGACTCAATTGTATTCCATGACTGGTGCAACTACCAATGGACCCTATACTCTCAATGTAAGAGTAGCTGGACCTGCTACTACGGTTCTTGCGGCGGAACTTTTCGTTACCTACAATTACAGCGGAAATGCAACTCAACAGACTAGGACGGTGGAATATGGGGCGTTTACTGATGATGTACAGCGCACTGCGGCTATCGATGTTGATCGGGCTTTTTTTCTTATAACACCCGAACAAAATATCACTGCTAAGTCTATCTTTATGGAGTCAAGTTCCATCACCTCTGCAACAGCTGCACATACGCTGACGGCAGGTTTTGGAGAAGTTGCGACGCTTTTCAGCAAGGGTAATACGGGAGAAACTACTTTTGATTATGTCGTGCACAATGGATCAACAAGAATGTACGAGATAACGAATGGAATTAATGGGGCATTCTATACCAATAAACAAGACAGCGCAATATCTTCGCTTACATCAGGAAAGGTGATTGCAACCTACTTTTTTCAGTAGTTAGCCCGCCTCTGTGGGCTGACCCTCAAAAAAATACGTCGAGCGTATCGCAGAATAGCAATATTGCATTTAATACAAGTTGGACAAGCGGCATTGGGCTATCTGGCTATATTTTCAGCATCAACCAATCGGGTACATGGGTAAATGCCAGCTTTACCTTATTTTCTGGCGGGGCAAACGTTTCGACGAATGTTAGCACGATAACTGCGAGTGAGGGCAGCGTTGTTTATTGGAGATTTTTTGCGAACGATAGCCTGGGACAGTGGAACCAGACCGATGTGCAAAATTTCACAGTCGGAAGCGGTGCAAGCAGTGGCACTTTATCGGCAATTCTGATATCTCCGACGGGGGCAAGTAACCAGCCATTTAACCAGACATTCGTTCTCTACGCAAACATCAGCTGTGGGGGAACCGGTAGCTGCGGAGCAGTGAACGGAACAATTCGCTATAATGCATCAAGTATCAATCCTGATGCAGCCATATCAACCGTAAGCGGTACCGTTCCCTTTTACACACTTGAGTCTAATCCTCGCTCGTGCGGCACGCTCAACGCTGGAGACGCGGCATGTGCGCTTAATTGGACGGTAAATGCGACAGGAGCCATAGGTAGCGCATGGAAGCTTGACTTAAACGCTAGTTCTCAAACGGCAGGTGTAGCATCTATCGCGACAGACTCCACTAACTTGTCTATTATTGATCAGTCTATTAGCATTACCATCTCCAGCGAGCTGGCGAGCGTGTCATTTGGGTCAAATTTAAATCCGGGGAGCAGTAACAATACAGGCACAAACAACAGCAACAATGGCTATACGTTGACGTGCGCTTACACCGGAGGCAATTGCAATGTTTCTATCAAAGGAAATGGTCATCTTTTCAGTGGAGTAAATAGTGTTGGGATTGGCAACACGACGTGGAATACTGCTAACACCTCATTAAATGCACAGCGACTTTCTCTTTCTTACCAGATTATTAATGCAAGCCTCCAGCAGCTCGTCCCGCAGCGTATCTATTTTTGGCTTGATGTGCCCAGCTCACTCGTAGCAGGCACCTATACGGGTAACTTTACTGTACAGGCGCAACCGAATTAAATTTATATAGGCAACCTACTTCGACAGCCTATGAAGAAAGAGGTTGGTACACATCACATAATTACTTTGGGTATTGCAACGATTGTTCTTTTAAGCGCTGTGTCGTTTATGTTCTTCTCTGCGCGTGAGCATCCGACCCCCCTTACCGGATACGCAACTTCACAAGTAGGAAATTTTTCCGCGAGTGTTGCTACATACCTTGCATGCACGTGGAGCAACTCGGCTCTTTCCGTTGGCTTTGGTTCAAATTTAAATCCTGGTGACGTTGATATTAATGCGACGGGAAACTATAATGCCACGTATAGTGGGAATTGGACTATGTACAACGTTACCATAGACAGCATCAGTAACGTCGTCGCTAATATTACTATCAAAGGAGAAAATTTTGTTGCTGGATCGAGCGTTATCGGTATCACTAATATTAGTTGGGCGAGTAACACGACCTCCGGTAATGGGACAAATCTTGCGCCGGGGAGTGCAATTGTTCTTAACTCAAGTTTTAATGATCAAGATAAGGTGGCCAGTGGAGAGGCAGTAGGGAGTACGGTATGGTTCAGATTTTGGTTTGACGTACCTAACGGCACGACTGCTGGCAGCTACACCGGGAACTATACACAACAATGTTCCCAGGGAGTGTAAAAATGAACAAACTATTTTTTATTTTCTGTCTTGGTTTTTTTGTGGCGAGCTTTGCACTTGCGAGCGCATCAGTAGGAGTAGGCATCTCTCCTACGAAAGTGGTTTATCAAATTGAGGCAGGCAGCGATAAGCAATTCGACCTTACTGTTTTTAACTCCGGGGATACTCCTCTAGAAGTCAGCCTTACCGTCGATGGAACCATTAGTGAATTTACTGACGTTTCTAACGAGCGGATTGTCATTCAACCTGAGCCAACGCCTCACGCGTTGCCTATCAAGAACGGAAAGAGCTTAAGTGTTACGTTCTCTCCGCGAGGTTCGCTTAAATCAGGTACCTATACGGGAACGATCTCCGCTACCGGCTCTCCTGGCGAGGGTTCTCAATTCGGCGGCAGCGTTGCTGTGGCAACACAGGTCGAGATTATTATAGTCCCTGCAGCTTCGTTCCTTTCTCGGATACCTTCTGTTTATCTTTATGGGATGATTGGGCTTCTTGCGGTCATCGTTATCATTTATACCTTACATCGGATGGGGTTCACCATCAATGTCGCACGGGCAAAAAAGGAATAATGCAATGAAAAACACGCGCATTTTTGCCGTGGTGATCTTGGCTATCTTGCTCGCTAGTGTAAGTATCCTTATTTTTCCGCCACACACGCGTTCGACAGGTTTTTTTATTGGCGAGTTCTCTCTGACGGTTGGTAATGGCACTGAAAATGAGAGCGTCGCCGCGAACCCTGGAACATCGGGAGCCAGCGGATCAGGCAGTGGAGGGGGCGGCAATGTTGCAAAAGCTGCTTCTACTTTTACTGTATCTCCCACTCTTTTAACTGCTTCATTAGTGCAAGGCGATGGAGACACTCTTTCTCTAGATGTTACTAATCTGCAAAATAAAATAAGTGAGATTCGGATAACAATCCAGGACATGGAACCATTAGTAAGCGTTGACGAAGAACTACTCACTCTTCAGCCCTATGAAAAGAAGACTCTTTCGCTTGTTGTATTTGTACCGAGCGACGAAGAGCCCGGCGTTCGTATTGGTCGCGTCGTTTTGCTGGATCAGGCAGGCAATTCACGCGGCGTTCCCATTGTTATTGAGGTACGTAAACCTTACTCTCTTTTTGATATCATTTTAAGTATTCCTTCTCTTTATCGACGGATTGCCCCGGGAGATTCGGTTTTTGTGCTTGTTGAGCTTGAGAATGTTGGATTGCGAGGGACGCTCGTTGATGTTCCCTTGACATTGAAAGTCATCAGCCTGGAGGATAAGGGTGAATATGCTGCTACAAGGCAAACAGTGGCGGTCGGTTCGTCTTACGCAACTTCGAAAGAAATTGATCTCCCGGAAACCATACCGCAAGGCAAGTATTTAGTGTATGGGGAGATAATCTATGAGCCCAATATCACGGTAAGCTCATATGATACATTTGAAATTGTAGAGCCGTCTCAAAAATATGATTGGGCCACTGTTGCCCTTTTTCTTGCCGTTCTCGCCTTTGGTAGCGTGGGGATTGTGATGATGATTTCTCTTTTCATGATAGAAAGAAAAAACAGGCTTGAGACACAGAGCGAAATGAAACAAATTTCTTCTGCCCTTCACTTACTTCCCGGAGCGTTTAGTATTCCTCGGGTAATTACACATAAAGCAAAAGTGCCGCGCCATTCACGGCAAATGTTGACGTTCTTTATATGGGCCATTGTACTAGTCGCTGCAGCTTCGTTCCTCATTAGTCATCAGCCTACCGCGCTTGGTTTCGCCAGCCTCGATAGCAGTTCATTGGCAGTGAATGATGTTACAGTCATATTAATAACAACAGGCATACGCTTTTGTATCGCCCTCTTTATGATGCTTATTTTTATCAAAAGCCGAAATGTATTTTCTCTTTATTTTTCACTCTTCTTTATTATGTTTGTGATGCATGGACTGCTTCGCGTAATTGCGCTCGCGAGCGGATGGCCTAGTATTTTCTTCCTGCAGCGGCTTGTTTTCAATTCTTCCGCGGTTATTCCTCTGGCGGCTTTTTCTTCCTTGGGAGTAAATTGGATACGAAGGCATCGGCTAGTGCCACTTGCTCTTGCGCTCGCGATAGGATTGGCCTTTGTCGATACCTATTACCTCATGGGAGTGCAAGGGGAATCTATTCATCCTGTTGCTGAAATGTTTACTAGTCGGTTATTTTTTGGAATCTTGCTGTTGCTCTGCGCTGCACTTTTCCAACAATGGGGTACGTACCTCTCTCGATCAGGCAGGATACTTTTGGTGATTGGCTTTATGCTTCAAGGCCTTACCACTTTTATTGGCGGGAAAACGATTCTTCCAGATATTCCAGCCGCAGGTTTTGTTCTTGGTGTGTGTGCTTCGTTATTGATCGGGACGGGCTGGATTGTCTGTTTGCAAGATAAGCCCTTGGGAATGCCAAGCAGCAACCGTAGGCGCAACGTATGATCTCTTTTATCATAGAATGTATGCTGTGGCTTGTGGCTTGTGGGTTGCTGCTTGCGCTCTACGCCATGCACGTGGAGCATAAAGCGACGCGCAATAAGCGCTATCGAGCGCTCTGTGATATTAACGATAGAATATCATGTAGCAAAGCATTTACCAGTAGGTATGGCTACCATTTTGGCATCTCGAATGCGGTGTGGGGTGTTGTTTTCTACGTGCTTGTTGGAGCGCTTCTCTTTCTTGAGGCGTTCTGGGTCGTGTTTGTACTTGCACTCATTGCAACACTCGGCTCATTTTATCTCGCCTATTTCCTCTACTTTAAACTCAAGGACTTTTGTATCATCTGCACCGGCATCTATTTGGTTAACCTTGCACTTTTGGTAACTTCGAGTTGGCTTATTTTTCACGCTTAGGACGATTCGGTCTTGACACAATCTTTATAAAACAGTAAGCTCTAAGGAACGTATGAAAAGAGAGGAAATGGCAGATAATAGCTTTGGCGTGTCTTCAGTTATTTTCTCCAGTATGGGTCTGGTGAATACGCTTGCAATCCCGCTTGTCGGTATTGTTTTGTCAGTTGTTGGTCTTATCTTCGGAATGATGCAAAAGAAAAGACATCCTACTACATGGAGCCGTTGGGGCATTTGGCTTGGTATTGCAGGAATTGTACTGAATATTATAGCGATTATTATTGTTATACTCTTTGCTGCTCAAATTGCACAGCAGCTTGGAGCCTCATCTTTAGGAGCAGCCTATGGTTAAGAAAGGAGCATTAGAGCTTTCAGTAGGTACTATTGTTATCTTGGTATTGGCAATGAGTATGCTCATTCTCGGCATCGTTCTTATCAGAAATATTTTTGGTGGAGCAACGAATGCTGTTGATCTGATTGATGATAACGTAAAAGCTCAAATTAATTCACTTTTCAATACCGATGAGAATAAGAAGATTCAGGTGTACTTGCCTGAGCATAGCGCGGATGTTGAGCCAGGGAAGAGGTATAACGTGCAGTTCGCCATAAAGAACATCGTTAGTGGCGTTAGTGGTGCCCAGACATTCAATTATAAGACGTCTGTTTCAGAGATCGAAGACGGATGCCAATTAACTGAAGCCCGAGCTAATAGCTACATTGTACAAGGAAGAGATGGAAATGTTAAGATTACTCCGGGTTCAGATCCTGTTGAGCGAACCATTGTTGTATCAGTACCTGATGGCGCCCCACTGTGCATCGTTACCTATAATATTGATGTTACTCAAGGCGGCGCTGATTACGCAAGCGATTACTTCATCCTTACTGTGAGCGCGTAAAGGTTAACTCTAAAAACCCTTCTTCTCTTCACGTTTATGAACAATTTTAAGAAATATCGATGGTTTTATACCTCTGAAGATACATTAGTAGTAGGTGGAAAGAATGCTGAACAAAATGATGAGCTGCTTGAACAGGTTGTTAAGGGTGGGAAGGATTACGTGGTAATGCATACTGCAGCTCCTGGAAGCCCGTTTGCTATTTTAACTAATTCAAGAGAAAAGATCACTGCTCGAGAACTTGAAGAATGTGCCGTATTTACCGCATGTTTCAGCCAAGAATGGAAAAAGAAAAAGAAAAGGGCGACGGTACATATCTTTACGACCATGCAATTGACGAAAGAGAAAGGTATGAAAACAGGCAGCTGGCGTGTAAACGGCCCGGTTAAAAAAGTGAGCGCCCCTCTTCAACTCGCCCTTACGGTGCAAAAAAAGGTCTTGCGAGCGGTGCCTATCAGTGCTGCTCGGGAGAAGCTTGCTCTTATTTGTCCAGGGCAAGTAGATAAGAGTACTATGTTGGCAGCCCTACAGCTGACGATTGGTGATCGCTTTAGCGCAGAAGACATCCTGGGCGCGCTGCCGGCAGGAGGAGTTAAACTATGGAGGGAATGATCAAGTTTCAAATTGGGAAGGCAGGCATCACGGACGGTACTGTTCAGAGTCTTCGGAATGCACTCAAAACACATAAGATTATTCGCGTTTCTGTACTGAAAGGTGCTGCACCAGATAAAGCTAAAGTTGCCAGCATGGCTCAAGAGCTGAGAACCTTGTTTAAGGATACCATTGGCATCAGAGTTGTTGGTTTTACTATTATCGTTCGCCGCCTTAAGTCATTTAATTCGCTCTCCTAGGAGTTCAAAGTAAGGTTTATAAGGCGTCTTTTGCACACTCACGCATGACGGATATTCGTACCATTCCAGCAACGGAATACAATACTAAATTAGCACATGAACTAAAGGAGTCTGGAGATTTCGAGGCACCTACATGGGTTGCCTTTGTTAAAACAAGCTCTGCCAAACAGAGACCAAACACTGATCCTGACTTTTGGTACAAACGTGCTGCGAGCATCTTACGACAGGCATATACGCGCGGCGTTATTGGCGTTGGTAGATTGAGAACGCGATATGGAAGCAGAAAGAATCGAGGAGCACGACCTGCTCAATTTAGGCCTGCCGGGGGAAAGGTAATTAGAACTATTTTACAGCAGGCTGAAGCAGCAGGATTACTCGAAAAAATAAAGGGACGCAGAGCAGGCAGGCAACTTACCGTTAAAGGCAAAAGCTTTATGGAGAATATTACATGACTCACTATCAAAAAAAGATAGCTTTGGGGACTCATACCAAGCACACTAAGTGGGCTCCGATCTGGGCACTTGTTCGAAAGTTTGGCAAAGGTAAGAAAAAGCATCCTTCTGAAATTACGGCTCACCGTAGATCATGGAGACATACTAAACTGAAAGTTGGGCCACGAAAGACGGCTAAGAAACACCTCGGATAATGGCAGAGCAAACTACTGATAAAACGTATGTAATTCCGTTGCGCGATGCGTGGAGACAGAAAGCAGATTATAAGAAAACACGCGCAGCGGTACAAGAAGTAAAGCGATTTGTTGCACGACATATGAAGCTCCAGGGCGATGTTGATCGTGTTCGCGTTGACATACATCTTAATAATGAAATGTGGTTCCGCGGATCTCGCAAACCTCCAGCTCGTATTGCAGTAAAAGTACGCCGAGTTGGCGAGAACGTGTTAGTAATGCTTGCAGAGGAAAGAGAACATATTGGATTTGCAAAAGCCCGCCATGTAAAGCGCCATGTAAAATCATCTGCTCCTAAAGTTAAAGCTAAAGAGAAAGAAAAGACTGAACAGGAAAAGAACGATGAACAAGAGAAAGAGAAAGCGGTTGCTATTTCAAATGAGCAGCGTGCTGAACAGGCTGCTCGATCGGTAAAGCATACTACTAAGGTTAAGACGCCGAAGATCCATAGAATGGCTCTGCAGAAGTAATTTAAACAACTTATTTCTAGAACTATTATGAAGCAGTTGCTCGCGGAATTACGGTCATTGTCTGATCCTGCGAAGATTGCAACCTATAAAAATTTCCATAAAACGCACGATGGAGGGTATGCGGCTGGAGAGGAATTTCTGGGGCTAACGGTTCCACAACTACGCGTTCTTGCGGAAAAATATCATGAACTTACGCTGGTGCACGTTAAACAATTACTGGGATCTCACGTTCATGAGGAAAAGTACGTTGCGGCACTTATTTTGGTTCATAAATACCAACAGGGTAACAAGAAAGCGGTTGTTGATTTTTGCTTGACTCATGCGAGAAAATTGAGCGGGTGGGACCTTGTTGATTCTGTTGCTCCTTCTATATTTGGAGATTATTATCTTGATAAAGATAGATCACTCTTTACGCGTTTGGCTCGATCACATAACTTATGGGAACGAAGGATTGCAATTGTTTCCACCTACGGATTTATTCGTAAGGGGTCATTTGACACGACGCTTGAGATTGCGGACCTCTTGATACACGACACGCATGATTTAATCCACAAAGCCGTTGGCTGGATGTTGCGAGAGGTTGGTAAGCGTGATGCATTATTGCTCAAGAACTATCTGAAGTCACGGTATAAAACGATGCCACGGACTATGTTGCGATATGCAATTGAGCGATTTCCTGAGACAGAAAGGAAAAAATACCTAAGGGGAACGATATGATTGACCTTGAAAAAATAAGACGAGGAAAGCCAATTAAAGAGCTGCTTGATTTCTCCCTGATTAACATTGATAAGCCAACTGGGCCAACGAGCTTTGAGGTATCGGTGCGCGTACGTGAAATGCTTGGACTAAAAAAGGCAGGCCATTGTGGGACGCTTGATCCTGCGGTGACCGGTGTTTTACCTATTACTCTTGGTAGAGCGTGCCGAATGGCAGACTATTTCAAGAACAAGGAAAAGACCTATGTGGGCATTATGCGGCTTCATGAGCCCGTAAACCACGAGGTATTGAAAAAAGCTCTTAAGGCATTTACTGGAACAATAACGCAACTGCCTCCTGTGCGATCACAGGTAAAACGTGTAGAGCGACAACGTACGGTGCATCATTTCAAGATAATAGAACGTGAAGGAAACGATGTACTTTTCGAGACAAAGGTTCAGGCAGGAACCTATATTAGGAAATTAATACATGATCTTGGATTGCACATCGGGGGAGCGCACATGCTTGAGCTTCGGAGAATAAGGGCAGGCATATTTGAAGAGAATGCAACTGTGACCTTATACGATCTTGAGAAAGCTGCTGCTGACTACAAAAAAGGAGATGAGCATCCATTGCGAGCTTTGCTTGTGCCAGCAGAAATCGTTACAACCATTCTCCCTTCAGTTAAACTTAAGAAAGAATATTTAGAAAAGTGTTTGAGAGGATCTCCTCTTTTTAAGGAATTTGTTAGAGAGATCCCTGAGGGCGATTTCTGTGTAACGTGTAATGATCAGTTTGTTGGGTGCTATCGCGCAGTAAGCAGAGGAGACATTATTGCAAGCCCGCTCTTTGTTCTTAATTAACAATAGTTAAATAGAAAGCAACCTTTAGTTCCTATGGAAGAAGGCCCGCCTTATTGGCCGAGAGAAGAACCTCGCAGAGAATATTATCGGTTAGGGCGAATTCCTCGTTTTATTATTCGTCATGGCCTCGAGTTTTTAATTGCGGGAGGCATTATTGGTGGGACCGTGGGATTTACTTATTGGCGCTATCAGAAGGTTCAGCCTCGTCATCCTCCAACAACGCTCCCTTCTCAACGATAAAGGAGCAATTTAAAAACTACTCTTTTGTCTTTATCTTATGAGAGAATTTGTCTACTATTCGCGAACTGCCCCTACCTCCGGGAACTTTGGGGAAGACTTGCAGAAGGCAGGTAGAATCGATATTGCAGTACATACGGTGATTGGCGTCTTTTTCTTGAGTCATAAGCTGCGAAGCGATGCAAAGTTACATTTGGTATTTGCTGGACCTCCTGATCCAACCAAACATCTTGAACTGCACCCGGTAACTGAGGGTAAGACGGGCGTGGATAAGATCTATTTGGGCAAGAAAGATGTAGCGATTATTTTGAAAAAGATGCTCTACAAATACCGAGAGGGTGAGAAGCGAGAGGTATTCCCTGGCTTCTGGATCGAGAAAAAGAACCTTCATGATACTGTCCAAGAGCTTCATGATGCTGGACGAAGCCTGTATATTTTGGATCCGAGCGGAGAAGACATCCGTGAGGCAGATATTAAAGATGATCCTGTCTTTATCCTTGGAGATCACAAGGGATTGCCTGAGAAAGAGTATAAACGGCTTACTCGAATTTGTACGCCCGTATCCATTGGCAAGCGAATGTATTTTGCCTCACAAGCGGTAGCGATCGTTAATAACGAGCTTGATCGACGAGAAGATGAGGGAAGATTAAAAAAAGAATAAAAAAGAAAATACTTAAAATACGTTTATCCGCAGTAACCTCCGTTGAAGCTTGTTCTGCACGTCTTATTTAACTGTGCGCAGTTCTGGTTCCATTGTTGTTTAAACACTGTGCTATTTCGCGTATGGCAAGCGTATTCGACAAGTGTTGTATTGCTGGCGCAAGCATCACTCATGTTATAGCTAGAGCCGCTTAGCTCAAGACCCGTGATCTGCCCTGGTAGCGTCACAACTACACCACTATCTGTATCGAAGCAGCTTTGAACTTCTGCCTGTTTAGCAAGCGTTGCTGCATATACAATTGCTGCCATCAATAAAAAGACTCCTAGAAAGATAATAATTTTTTTCATGTTAGTAACCTCCTTACACCTTTGTCTTTTTTGATAAAAAGGATATATATCTATATTATGGTGAAATTTTGACTTCTTTTGGAATTAAAAGTTAGACTTTTATTATCGAAATATATATATAGGTAAAAACTATCTTGCTATATGAAAAGGGGCGAGTTAGGTATTTTTGTCTTTGCTACTTTGGCTTTATCTTTGATTTTTATCGTTAGTTCTAGCGTTTCTTTTGTAAGTGCGACGCATAATGCTACTCATACAAATTCCACCAATAGCACAAACCAGACACATTTGGCTTGCGTTAATTTTGCGTGCGTGCAAGTCTCGGGTGCTGGGGCTAATCTTTGCACTTCTAACGCTCAGTGTCAGAGCAATTCTACTAATAATTCTAATGTTAACCTTGTTCCTATGGACCCTTATGTTTCTGCACAATGGACTGGAGTGGGAGATAATTATGAGTTGACTTATTCTACAACTGTGAATAATTATGGGTCGTCTTCTGCTTCTGGAAATTTAAGGGTTTCGTTCTCCTCAGATTTTGGTATTGAAGGTCCGCTTTATAGTGTAAATTTAGACAGCTTTAATGGACCAAGCCCTCTTCCGCATTATTATTTATATAACTCTGGCATATCAAGCGTTTCTATGGACCAAGGAGTTAAAACTGCTACTTTGAGAGTTGATCCTAATAATTATTTTGCTGAAACTAATGAGAATGATAATATAGTAAATGTAACTTTCCTTGTGAATAGAACTTTGGGCAATTCTACTCATCTTGCTTGCATATCAAACACCTGTACTAGGATTAATGGGGCCGGGGCTAATGAATGCTCTTCTGTTGGGGTCGCTTGTGGAAATCAAAACCAAACCCATACTGAATGTCAAACTATAAACTCAACAAGGCGTTGTGTTATTGTGCCTGGAAATGGAACTGCTCAATGTAGGAATGATGCGGGATGTCAGACTGGCCCTATAAAGAGCGGAAATACTGGTAGAGAGTCTTCAGCAGGCGTTCAATATTCCCCTCCTTCTGGGCTATTTGGAAAGTTGATCTGTTTTTTTAGTAGCAAGTGCTAGTTTAAGAGATTGGGAGGTATTTTTGGGATTAACTTTTTGGAGATTTTCTTTTGACTTGTATCTATAATTAGAACGCAATAAAACTTAAATAGAGGAGATTGAAAATATAAACATGACAAAGGGTGTGGCAATAAAATTTAAGTCGTATGAGGAAACTGTTCCTACGCTTCTGAAAGCGATTAAGCTTGATGAAGAGCTGAAGAAGCATGAGCACATCGTATTAAAGCCGAACTTACATTCAAACTCTGAACATTTCACACCAACTGATTTTGTTGAAGCCGTTGTACGATTTTGCGTGCAACATAAAAATCCCGGGGCTGAAGTAATTATTGCAGAAGGTGCCGATGGGTATGATACGCTTCACTTGTTTGAAGAACGCGGATTCAGAGTAATTGCTGAGAAGTACGGTGTTGGGCTTGTGGATTTAAACAGAACAGATAGTGAGCCAAAAGTAGATGCAGATTTCCTTATTACTGATACAATCATGTACCCTTCTCTCTTGAAAGACGCATTCGTCATCTCCTTACCCCTACTACGCAAGCATGAATCACATGGCATTACGGGCTCCCTCTCTAATATGCTTGGGACGTACCCTGGAAAGCACTACAAGGGATTCTTTTCCCGGACAAAGAACAAGCTTGTTGGGCCAATTAAGTACCAGATTCATGATATTATCAAGTCTAAGATGCCTGAATTGGCGCTTGTTGACGCTCACGAGCAGGGCTTTATTCTTGCTGGTCAGCCACTTGAAGTAGACAAACAGGCTACTAAGCTACTCGGCATTGATTGGCGTAGCGTAGGTCATTTGAGGCTAATTGATGAAGGTTTGAAGCCAAAAAAGGCAGATATTGATCTTGCTAGAATGTAATAAGTTATATTAACGTACTCCTACTTACTAGACTATGAAGAAAAGCATACGATTGTTCATTACGGGGGCACTGCAGCCTATGTTCTATAATGAGTATATCAAGAAGCAAGCAGAGCAGCTTGGTGTTCGAGGCTATATTCGAAGCACGGAAGATGGTCGCATGGAGATCTTCCTTGAGGGTAGTATCAAGGTAGTTGAGGATATGATTCCACTTTGTAAACAAGGCCCGTATAACACTCAGATACGGCACGTCGAGCAGCGAGATGAGCGTTTCCAAGACTTCAAGGACTTCAGAATCATGAAGATTTGAAAATTGTCCATAGTTATTTAAATAAGATTTTTCTAGATTGAATATGGGACGGCAAGACGAGATTTACAAAGAGCGGCTGCGTAAGATTCATGAGCTACGTGCAGAAGGTTTTAACCCTTATCCTAATAAATTTGAATCCACTGCTCGGTCTGATCAGCTCCAGAAAAAATATGCTAAAATAGCAAAAGGCAAACACACCAAAGATGCTGTTGAGATTGCCGGTAGAGTCATGAGCGTTCGTGACATCGGCAAGATTGCATTTTGTGTATTAGATGATGGTCATGGCCGTATACAGTTGGTGTTGCAGGAGAAAGAGACTAAAGAAAAATTCCGTGCTTTTTTCAAGCAATTTATTGATGCCGGCGACTTTATGGGTGTTCGCGGAGTGGTGATGAGGACTGAGCGCGGTGAGCTTTCTGTGTTGGTGAAAGATGGTGAGTTGCTGAGCAAGTCTCTGCTGCCTCTGCCTGAGAAGTGGCACGGTATCACGAATGAAGAGGAGCGGCTGCGGCTGCGGTATCTTGATCTTTTGATGAATCCTGAGGTGAGGGAGTTGTTTGTCAAAAAGGCACGCTTCTGGAATACGATGCGGCAGTTTCTCACTGAACGTGCATTTTTAGAAGTTGAGACGCCAGTGCTTGAAACCGCTGCTGGAGGCGCATCAGCAACTCCGTTTGCAACGCACCACAATGCGCTTGACCTGGACGTTTACCTGCGTATTTCAATGGGCGAGCTCTGGCAGAAGAAGTTAATGGTTGCAGGGTATCCGAAGACGTTCGAGATCGGGAGGCAATTTAGAAATGAGGGTATGGATGCTGAGCACTTGCAAGATTATACCCAAATGGAATTCTATTGGGGTTATGCGAACTATGAAGATGGCATGAAGCTCGTTGAAGAGCTTTACCGGGAAGTTGCACAGAAAACATTTGGGACATTGAAATTTAACGTGGGCGAACATAGCTTTGATCTTGGTAAAAAATGGGCGCGCGTTGATTACGCTACTGAAGTGAAGAAGAAAACAGGTATTGACATTTTTGAGGCTACCAAAGAGGACATGCTCAAAACGATTCAGAAGCTTGGCATTGAACACCAACCAACTCAAGAGCGTGCCCGCCTTATGGATTTGCTATGGAAGCATTGCAGAAAGACGATTGCTGGACCGGCTTTCTTGATAGGTCAACCTGTTGAGGTAACGCCCCTTGCAAAGCGCAATCCAAAAGATCCGCGAGTAGTGGAGCAGTTCCAAGTCATCTTAGCAGGCAGCGAGCTGGGGAATGGCTATAGCGAGCTTAACGATCCACTTGATCAAGAGCAACGATTTCAGGAGCAGCGAAAGTTAAAGGAGGCTGGTGATAGCGAGGCGCATGAGCACGATGAGAGCTTTGTGGAGGCCTTGAAGTATGGTATGCCGCCTACCTGTGGCTTTGGCGTGTCAGAGCGACTCTTTGCTGTATTGGCAGGCAAGCCAGTACGTGAGTGCGTGATCTTTCCGCTGATGAAGCCATTACACGAGCATAGTACATCAGAAGCTACTGAGGGAGA
>CAYHLN010000017.1:0-5732 GCA_964357505.1 Candidatus Woesearchaeota archaeon
TTAGTTATTCCAAAGGTAGGGCGAATGCCTCAACGATTCAAAACATTGGCCACCCCAAAGAGATCCCACAAGTACAACTAAATTATCAAGGGGATTGATTCAATTGATTTTAAGAGTATTGAACGAAAGTGGAAAGTTTATATTCCTCTTAATTATGCTGATTTGACAGATTACAAAGGAGAATTTAGTTAATGATAAATGTGGAAGAACAACAAAATTTACTTATACGCCTAGCTAGAAAGTTACCTCGAAAGATAGAAACGTATGCGATTGGTGGTACTGCCATGATGTTTTTAGGATTAAAAGAAAGTACACTTGACATTGATCTTATCTTTTCCAATCCCGAAGATAGAAGAATATTCAAGGAAACTGCAAAATCATTAGGATTTAAGGACTCGTCTGCTGAAATTGTTTATGGGAAAAGAGATAATGCTCCTGAGATGGTTGTAATCTCAGATGTGAGATTTGATCTTTTTTTATTTAAGGTTATTTCTTCTAATTTCTCACTAGGCATGCAGAAAAGAGCAACTCAAGTTCACGAGTTTGCTAGCAAACTAATCATCAAAGTCGCAGATCCGAACGATATTCTTATTATGAAGAGCGTAACCTCGCGAGATAAGGATATGGATGATATTATTGCCATTGCTAATAAAATCAAGATTAATTGGGAAGTGATTGTAGAAGAAGCAAAAGAACAAGTACGATTAGGGAATGAGGCAGCTATTATGAACTTAGGAGAGAAGCTTGAGAAGCTCACCAACCAAAAAGCAATCAGCACACCTCAAGCTATCTCGGATAAAATCTGGAAGTTATTTACCAAACAAGTTAAAGATAAGGCTAAAAAGGTAATATCTGAACATAAACAGAGATAAAGCAAAAACTTTATGTATCGTCATTACTGTAAGAAGCAATACATAAAATGAGTATGGATCATCCTTTTTTCAGTAATATCCTCATTAAACTCTCTCCAAACTATAACCATTTTGGTTAGGCGCCATCGGGGTCATTTTCTTCTTAGAAACATATTTATAGAAGTATACCCTCTAATAGTATGAACACGCTTGGGCAAGTCCAGCGGCTTGTCGAAAGGTACAGGGATTCTTTTATTGTTGTTGAAGGCAAAGCTGATGTTCTAGCGCTGGAGCGATTGGGCCTTTCGAGAGTGTACGAAATCTATCAGGACATGGTGTCGGTGCGGCTGCGTGTGCAGCAGCTGTTGGCTTCCATGAAGGGTGATGAGCCAGTCATTATCTTAACTGATTTTGATCGAAGGGGGAAGCAGCTTTTTGTGCTACTCTGTCATTTATTTGCAGATTATGGGAAGAGAATAGATCCGCTCTTTCGTGGAGTGGTTAAGCAAACTGGTATATTATATATTGAAGATTTAGGGAGCGTTAAATAAGGTTTTTGATTGCCTCAATGTGATCTGCTACTTCTACGCCTTTCTTGGTCAGTTTGATCAGCTTCATACGACCTTTCTTTTCAAATACCACTAAACTGAGCTTTTCAAGCATCTGTAATATCTTCACTGCATGGCTATACGTGCAATCGACTTCTTTTGCTAGGATGCTCCCATAGCGTGCTTTTGATAGCTTCTTAAGTGCAACTACCATTAAGGCTGGCTTACGGCGGAAGAATACATCGAAGTTGTCTTTCATGTGGTGTGATATATATGATTTAACTTATATATTCCGTTATCTATAGACTTTTAAATCTTTCTGGAGCTTTGTTATCTAGGCCAGTAGTCAATTGAGTAAACATTTTTTAGTGACTAATGGGTTTAACTAAGTTATATAAATCGCCTTTTGCTTTTCTGGAGATGACTAAGAAGTTCAAATTGTTAGCAGCCTCGGATTTACATGGAGATTCAAGTGCTGCGCGTAAATTGGCTATGCGAGCAGAGAAGGAACAGGTTGATCTTGTTGTATTATGTGGCGACATTACTGGACTGGTTGAGACAAAGAATATTATCAAACCTTTCAAAGATCGCAACCAGAAAGTGCTTTTGCTGCCTGGCAACTGGGATTCGTTTGCTACTACTGATTTTCTTGCTGAGCTCTATGGTGTGAAGAATATTCATGGCTACTCAGCACGTTACGAGTCTATTGGCTTCTTTGGTGCTGGTGGAGCAGATGTGGGGCCTTTCTCTCGCATGAGTGAGCGAGAGATGATGAAGACGCTTGAGCGAGCACATGCTGGCTTGAAGGGGGTGGAGAAGAAAGTGATGTTGACCCATATGCACCCTCGCGGGAGTAAGTCTGAATTTTCTGGCATTGAGGGCAGTGAGTCTATTAGGAAAGCAATCAAAAAGTTCAAGCCAGACGTTTTGCTCCATGGGCACATTCATGAGGCTGCTGGCGCGGATGAAATGATTGATGGCACTCGCGTCGTCAATGCAGGTAAGAAAGGCGTTGTTCTGGAACTTTAATCTTTCATTTCCTTGACTTTGTGCCTTCCATCTTCATCAGCCGAATAGCTTCTTTTGCTTTGATTCTTTAATAAGATCTTCGAAGGTTGTATCAAAGAACGTAAGAATTGTATTGGCTATGGGGGTGATTTGTTTGTTGATATAATGATCATAGTCGAGAGCGCTTTTTAGCTTTTGTATTGGTTCCGGTCCTTTAAGGGTAATATAATACTGAATAACGGGAGAGTCGATTTTGTCTAGCAAACGGGCGGCTTTTACGTGTGGCGGTGTCGTTTTGGTGTACTGATCGAGGTCCTTTCTCATTGATTTGCTATACACGAGCTTAGCATCGAGCTTGCCTTCCCGGATTTTCTTTACATAGGATTTGATAAAGGTTGTAACTTCCGCCTTATGGAAGACCTTATCGAGTAGCTCGATTTGAAACTCACGTGCTGCTTCAGTCCAGTCGCCACGTATTGCCTCTAGACCGGTGATTTCAATTTCTTCTTTGCCTTCGTGCTCGACGAGCCCTGCATAGCGCTTTTTGGAGCCTTTTTCGAGATTACTGCGGAGCTTTGGAATCATGAAAGCTTGGTAGTGTTTTTTGAACTCAAGCTCTAGGAACGACTCTCGACCATACTTTTTCTTTACGAGATCTTCATAGAATGCATTAATCTTTTTTGGCAGCTCATTGCCTGCCTTCTCAGCCTCTTGGTCTGAGAGATTAGTGGCTATAAAGATAGAATCCGTGTCCATATAAATCACCTCGAAGCCTTGCTCTCTGATTTGATCCGCAGCGCGCTTAATTATTTCTTGCCCGAAATGCGTTATTGCGTTAGCTACTTCTAAACTAAAATAACGACAGTTCTGGTTGGCCAGCACTCCAAAGAAGGAGTTCATGATAATTTTTATTGCATAGGATGCAAGTTCTCTCTTTTCTTTTTTCGCTTTTTCTCGGGCTTCGTGCAATGTTGTAATTATGACAGGTAAGATGCCCATGCTGTTTTTGAAGAAAGCACCGTTTGGCGATTCTATTGCACCCTTTTCTTTTTCTTTGAGATGCGAGGCTGGATCAATATTGAACGTTTTGATTATTGAAGGGTATAGGGATTTGAAGTCAAGTACGAGCACATGGTGGTAAATGCCTGGCTTTGATTCCATCACATAGCCTCCTTTGATACGTTCTTCTTTATGGGTAAAGTGCGTTGTTGGACTGACGAGAGAGCGCTTTCGTGCTTCACGGATGTAAAGGGAGTCGAAAGCCACAATGGAGGACGTTAGTTTATCGAGCGTTAAGCCAGTAAGCTGTGAACGTTCTATAGCGAGGTCAATGGTGTGTGTTTTTTCTAGGATTTCATACGCAAGCTCGCAATCAATCATGTTATACTCTGCTAGCTTTTTCTGATCTTTTGTATAGAGTTCGGTTATTTCATCATGACGTTGCTTTCCTTTGATGAGCTTGCCTTTTTTGAGTAGTGCCTGGGCAACATCTTCGAGGCTCCATGATTCTAGCTTGATGTTACGTATTGTTGGAGCTTCTTGAATGAATGGGTCTTTGATCAGATTTAGTCCGTCAAGTACTTGCCTGCCTGCGAGAATGACTGAAGATGAGCGGAAGAAGTTTGATTCGATGCGCAAGCGTGTTTCGCTGTTGTCTCGGCCGATATCAAACGCGAGGCCATGCTCATCAAATTTGCGCTTTAAAAATTGGAAATCGAAATCAATGACGTTCCAGCCAGTGATGATGTCAGGATCAAGTTCAATCATTTTCTCACGGAATCGTTCTAACGCTTCTTGTTCGGTTTTACAGCTGATTACATTAGGAATTTTTTTATCGCTCACCATAATGGTGACTTGCTTGCCTTCTGTATAGAGTCCGATGCAGAAAAGATTGTCAAGCTTTTTATCGGATTCTATATCGATAGAGATTACTTTGAGAGCAGGCTTGAAAGTGGAGGGCTTTACTGAAGGATTGCGATAGACGCGACTGACTCGCTCTGCGGGCTCGTAATCTCCTTTGAGCTCAATGGTGCCGCGGAGATCGTGGTCAATGATGAATCGTTGGTGGGGCTTTACATCTGCCTCATATGTTTCCATGTCTTTTTCTACGAGTGCTTTTTGAAGTTTATTCAGCTCTGTCTGGCTTGCATGGGAGATTTTAATCACAGGCTCGCCTTGGAAATTTTTATCTTGTGTTTCGGTAATGGTGAATTTGCTTAGGTAGGGCTTGACTTTTTTTGCATCTGCTTCTCTTATGAATAAATAAGGCATTACGTGATGCACGCTGGCAAATGATTCTCCATTTTCCAGTCTACCAAAGAGCTGCACGAGTGTGGCGTCATCTTGAGTGATATGTGAGGCAGAAACAATATAGGCTTTCATGCCAACGGGATGGCGTGCGAGTTTTTAGATGTAGCGCACCACCATTTATTTTATATAGCCTTGCTGTGGTTTTTTTGTATGGTCTTATTACAAAGAAAATACAGCATCTCTTTACCCGGGGATCTTGATGTACCTAATTATGACCGCGTTACGTTAAAGGGAACGATTTGGGCTCGCGATGCCAAAAGTGCCGTGTATCGACACGTTTCACGCCACACTGGAAATGGTGTTTTTGCTGCACGAGTGATGCTTGCCTTAGATGATCGGGTTGAAGAATGTGTAACGCCCGTACCACCAAAGCCGCAGCCTGAGAAACCCGGTCGAGCTTATTGGTGGTAGAAATTTTTATTAATCCTTGTCTTTTGAGTGGTGTATGGGTTTGCAAATTGGAGATATTGTTCCGCGGAAAGAAGTGCAGTTTAAGGATCTGAAGGGAAAGGTGATTGCAGTTGATGCTTTCAATGCATTGTATCAGTTTTTGAGCTCCGTGAGGCAGGCTGATGGGACGCCACTTATGGATTCACGTGGGCGCGTGACGTCCCATTTATCGGGCTTGCTCTATCGTAATACTGCGCTGCTGGCTGAAGGCATTAAGCTCGTGTATGTGTTTGATGGCGAGTACCATGAGCTGAAGGGGAAGACGCATGAGCTACGGAACGCGGCTAAGGCAGCTACGCGTGATAAATATGAGCAGGCTAAAGAAGAGGAAGATGTTAGTGCGATGGGAAAGTATGCACGTGGGCTGAGTAGGCTTGATAGTGAGATGATTCGTGAGAGCAAGGAGTTGTTGGAGGCGATGGGGGTTGCCATTGTGCAAGCACCAGGGGAGGGGGAGATGCAGGCGTCTGCGCTTGTGCGACAGGGCGAGGCGTATGCTGTTGCAAGCCAAGACTATGATGCGCTTGCTACCGGCGGACGATTGATACAGAATTTGACTTTATCG
>CAYHLN010000017.1:5742-16628 GCA_964357505.1 Candidatus Woesearchaeota archaeon
AGCGTCGCCTATCGAATGGAGATTTTGTCTATATTGCTCCTGAGCTTATTGAGTATGATGCCACGTTACATGCGCTGGGCGTTACCGGAGACCAGCTTATTTGTTTGGCTCTTTTAGTTGGTACCGATTTCAATCCTGGGGGTGTCAAGGGTATTGGTCCTAAGAAAGCGTTGTCTTTAGTGAAAGAGCGTAAGCATCCTGCAGCTATTTTTGAAACGCTCGAGGGGCGAGTTGATTTTGATTGGAAGCAGGTTTTTGAAATTTTCAAGAAGCCGAATGTTGATCGTGTGAAGCTGAGCTGGCCAAAGCTTAATCGTCAGCGTGTTGTGGAGCTCCTTGTGAAAGAACATGATTTTTCTCTTGAGCGTGTTGAGAAGCAACTGGAAAAACTTGAAGGCCTTAAGAAAGAAGAGGGGCAAAAGAAACTATTCTGAGCGTCTTGGTGTGGGTCTGTTATGGACATATATGCCTGTAACGACGATTGCTCCCGCAAGCATAGCCATTCCTACATGCTTGTCTCGTTGAAGGTCATAATTCTGTTCAATGTACTGAAAGGGAGAAGCGATCATTGAGGGATTCTCGATGTGTTGGCTTGGTTTAATGTTATATGCGGCTGCTCCGAGCAAGCCTACGGCTCCCAATGTAGCTATGGTTTCTCGTGGATGTCTGAATGGAAATCCAACGACCCTTACTATTCTTTCTAAGCTCATATTTTCAATCAGAAATGGTGTTATTTAAATCTATCGCTACTAGTAAGTGACACTAATTATCTCTTTTCTGCGCCCTTTCTCATGTCTCGTGCGCCTTGCATCATCGATTCAGCACCCTCACGCAACGCTTTAGATTTCTTTGCCTCAGACTCGAGAGTTTCGATTCTCTTTTGGTCCAGATGCACTTTCCATGATTTCGTGACTATCTTGGAGACTCGATTAAGTAATATGAGTAAGAAAATCATGATCATTATTGTTCCGAATAAATACCAGCCATTTTTGATGAACTCTGCTAGCTTGCTGATAAACGGAGGGCCAATGAGTTGAACTGATAGTGAGGCGATTACGATACTTGTAGCAAGCGCAGTCATATCAGCATGAAAGAGCATGCGTAACGGCGGATAGTAGAAGCCGAAAAGAATTGCCCACAGCAGGATTGCGGTAAAAAATTCCCAGGAGATTGAGAATTCATGAGCGAAGAGGAATTTGAAGAGCGGATTGAGTTTGAAGATCCAGGCCGTAGCTTTATTTTCTACTAGAAATTTGTTCCATTCTCGCGCGAGATATGCAGAGGCGTTCTCGTGTTCGCTCAGATTTTGCAGGTATTCGCTTCCCTGCTGAACATCTTGCACTAAGGGATCATTTTCAAGAGCGCTATCGACTGCCGCGCTTGCGTAAGGGACGAGTGCGAATAGCATGGCAATGGCCAAAAATAAGCATACTTTTCTTTTCATTCAGTTTCCTCTTCAGTACTTTTGTAACAATCTTTAAATAGATAGTGATTTTTAGGTTTATATGTTGAACCGAAGGGGTGAGGGAGGCATTGTCCGAACTATCGTTTGGGTCGCAATCATCGTTACTATCTTTGTAGTTCTTCTTGCTAATGTTGTTAATCTGGGAGCTTTTCCAGGCGTCAATCTTGATGGAGCCCCGGAAGGAGCTCAACGATTTGTTGAGACTGTTATTGCCGTTACTGAGCCGTTTCTCACCGTTTTATTCCTTGTTGTGGCTCCGGTAGGGGAAGATGAGAACGTTCAGATGATTGCGTTTGCCATCTTCCTTTTGATGACTCTCGTTGGCACGCACACGCTTAAGTTCGCATTTAAAGGCAAGCGTGCAACTGCCTTTTTTGTTTCTGCCATT
The DNA here is from genome assembly GCA_964357505.1 of Candidatus Woesearchaeota archaeon. Classification (GTDB taxonomy): domain Archaea; phylum Nanobdellota; class Nanobdellia; order Pacearchaeales; family GW2011-AR1; genus JBBSZK01. The sequence goes on from CAYHLN010000017.1 coordinate 7,596, forward strand.
ATTGGTCTTATTGCTGCACGTTCACTTACTGCGACGGTCTTACGCGATACTGCCTTAGGCGCAAGCCCCCTTGCAACTGCATCTCTTCTTCTTGGATTTATTCCCATTTACGCGCTTACGAATAACTTGGATAGATGGAGCCTTACCAACTTTTCTAAAATCTTAGTTTATACTATTGCTGCTTTTGTTTACCTAGCTATTTTTTGGATTGCCTTTGACGCCGTTGTTCTTGGTTTGATTTATGCTATTGGTATTATGCTGCTTGGCGGTGGAGAGGTCGTACTAAGGACCGTTCGCCCAGAATTGCAGGCTGCGGAAGATCGACGCGCCGGTCAGTTCATTGCGCAAGCTGGACAGGTAGAGAGAACTGCTCGTGAAATGCAGCGTGGTGCTCGGCGCTTTGGCGGTACAAGCTGGACCGGCCCTGGCTTCGGTCGGTGAGAAGGTAATTTAAAGCACATTCACTCTTTTTTACTATGGCTCCTTATGATATTCTGGGTACTATTGCGCTGGTGAAATTTAAGCGTGGCACCAAGGCTGCGGAAAAGAAAAAGTATGCTGCGCGCTTTCTAAAGGAGCACTCTGGCGTGCTGACTGTGCTGGAGAAGACGGCGAAGATTAGTGGGCGGCTACGTACACCAAGCTCGCGATGGATTGCAGGTCAAAAGACTAAAGAGGCGTTGTATAAAGAAAATAGTTGTGTCTTTCGTCTGAATGTTGATACGTGCTATTTCTCGCCTCGATTGTCAAGCGAGCGAGCTGAACTTGCAGCTTTAGTGAAACGTGGGGAGCACGTGTTAGTGATGTTCGGTGGTGCTGCGCCTTTTGCAGTTGTGATTGCGAAAGCTCGAAAGGCTGCGCGCGTTGTGTCTGTTGAGTTAGGGAGAGAGCCTGCGCGATACGCAGCGGTGAATGTCAAGCGCAATCATGTCGATGTTGAGCTGTATCAGGGAGATGTCAGGCGAATTGTACCGAAGCTTAAGGGATTGTTTGATCGTATTGTGATGGCCCGTCCGAACTTGAAAGACAGCTTTCTGGGCGTTGCACTTGGGAAGATCGGGCGTGGAGGAACGATACACTACTATGGATTTTATCATGAAGATGATTTGAAACAGTTACATGCATTGATTGGGGATGAGGCAAAGAAAGCAAGGAAAAACGTTTCAATTAAGGGAATAAAGAAAGCAGGCGATATTGGTACGCGCACGTATCGGTATCGTGCAGATATCCGCGTGGGTTAAGCTACTTTTCGCAAATCAAATGAGCCATCGCATTCTATAAATGTAATAAGTTCTTCAAGGCTTTTTACTTTGTCATCAGTAAAAAGGTTGCTGATATAATCTTCATCATACCCTCTGCCTGATGTACAGTTGTAGGCGCGATGGATTACGTAGCTTCCTTGTGCAATTAGCTCGGCTTGCATGATGACTTTATCTTTTTTTAAGTATCCCATGAAATGAGGGGTGCCTGTCGGGCTCATAAATTCATTTGCGCCACTGAATCCTGCTGCTTGCAATTGCTCGTATGAAAATATGCCGTCCATCGTTTTAGGGGGAGAGTCCGTAGTCTGGGCGTAGTGAACGTGTATCGAGCGCTGTGTTAGTCATACAAGTTATTCTGGAACGGGCTACAATTTCATCTGAATCTATAAGGTCAACTCCGAAGACGTACATATGTTTATCTCTGACTGGGCGATGTCTTTCTTCATAGACGCATACATCTAATGGGCCGGCGTCGCAGAATGATCGGTACACTATAGTCTCCATTGATCTGTTAATTCCTCCAGGTTCGCAGGTATTGAGTTTTTCATTCAGTCTTGTAAGGTATTGTAACAAGGTAGAGGGAGCTATCGCAACGATCACTACGAGATCTTCTTTTTCTTGGGTATCGAGAAACCTTCTTAGTTCTTCGCCTCTTCTTCTGTCCCAGAAGCCTCTTTCTTGGTAGACAAGTTGAGTTCTGTCGCGAGGTTGTGGACTCATTACTTTATGTTCATGGGTTGCATCGACACACATCGTTTCTTCCCCGATTTCAATTATGCCGCAGGGTGCAGCATAGAACTTCACTTCTTTTGAGGGATAGACTGGCTGATGAAACGTGATTACCTGTATATTCAAAGGGCCAGGTTCTGTTTCTCGCGCGAGACATGCGGCGCGTGCTGCCAAGTCAGCACCGATTACCGGGGTGTCTTCAAAGCCCATCCTTCGTGCTTCAGTTCGGTCTCGATGCAGTGGCGTAAAGTCCCTTGCTCGGTCTCCAAATCCTATAATCCCATCTAATGTAAATATCCGCGACAGTGGAGAACATCCCTTTGTTCTTTTGTATTCCATATATGATAACAAAGAGTCGATTTTTAAGCCTATCTACCTAACTGGAAGGGTACTTCTTGTCTTGGACATAGCGAACTAGGTCGCCAAATGTTCTTATTTTTTCAACGTCTTCGTCTAGAATTTTCACATTATAATTCTCTTCTACTTCTAAGTCCAACCTCAGCTGTGTCCAATGAATCGAACTTTAAATCTCCTTTAAGTGTTGCCTCTAATGTGATTGTAACCTCATCTATCGCTAACTGTTTGGCAACTAGCGTCCTTAACCCGCCTTCAACCTCTTCTCGTTCGCCCATGCTTTTTTATCTTCTTGGAGTTTATATGTATTATTATAGTAGCGTTTCGGCTTTTACTGCAGAGGGAGACTCTCCGCCATGCCAGGTAAAGCGCGGTCGAATGCGCATCGAGTAGATGCGTTCTGAGTTATCATCTAAAATAATTGCCGAGCCTTTTGCGCTTGGCAGCTCGTCCATTTTGCGCTGGATGGTGCTGTACACGTAGGATTGCATGATCTCATTGAGGGCCTTGACGTCTTGCTCTGATGTAACTCGGTGCGAGAGAACGATGTCTGACTGCGTCATCACGTCCGTGTGAATTTTGCCTGGCTGCTGCGTTGCGAGCACCAGTGAGATGCCAGGCTGACGGCCCTCGCGTAATAGCTGGACGAGCGCTTCTGTCGCTGGTGTTTTGGTATCCCTGGGAAGAAATTCTTGAGCTTCATCAATAAAGAGCCAGACAAGTGGCATTTCACGTGAAGGATTGTACGAGAGATAGTCTTGCCCGTGATGTACTGACTGCAACTCTTCTTTCTTACGCGCAGCCATACGTTGTTCGAAGAGCTTACGTGAGACGAGGCCGATGAGCAGCGCGCGAACGTTGAATGCTCCGATAGAGCTATAGGCCGATAGGTCGAGAATGGTGGTTTGCCCGCCTTTTATCAAATCAGTAATTTCCGTGCCATCTTGCTGTGCAAAGATGCCCCAACTGGCTGCTGCTTCGAATAACGCATGGACTGTGTTACGCGCTTCATGTGTTGTGTCTGGGATTGCGTTAATTTCGGATCTGACGTCGTGTAGCGTGAACTGCTTCATACGTCTCCCGAGCTGGGTGATTGCTGACGTGATGAGTACCCCTTCGGGGCTCGTCATTTGGAGGTTAAAGGTACTGAGCCAGTCTTCTGCTGCAAGCTCTGAAGCTCGCAATGCAAATTGTTCGTCGAAGGGGATATTGCGTGCTGTGTATTCGGAGGCTTTTCCATAGGGTATGAAAACGCGAAGGGGAATCTGCCTTGTTTCCAAGCCCCATTCGCTTAAAGCACTCGTTTCTTTATCATTTTTGTACTTCATGGCCCAAAAGATACCCATGGTGTCGAAAATAAGTGAAGCGATGTTCGGAGCAACTTCTGATGGGAGTGTTGCAAGCTCTTCCGCAATTACCCCAAGTGAATACGATTTTCCAGAGCCTCTTTTTCCCGCCACTAAAATTACATGGCTTCTCGCAATATCCATGAATATTTTATTGGAGAGAGAAGTGTAATTGCCCATCGTTACGTATCCTTTACCAAGATAGATGAGCCCGCTTGAGCCGAACTTTTTTTTGTCTGCGTTATCTCTTCCGAGGATGATATCATATGGCATGGGCCAACAATGGGCAATTGCTATATTAACTTACCTTTTTCTAAACTATCATAACGTTTTTAAAGACTCAGTTCTAGGGGAAAATATGGTTGAGATAAAAGAGGCACCCCATCACGTTCAACACGTGAATCATAAGAAAGGATTCTTAGATCATGCGCGTTCTAATCCTTGGATGCTCTCTACTTTTGCACTTATTATTGTCTTAGTGGCTTTTGTTGTCTTTAGCGAGTTTGGCGGCATTGGCTCAAGCAAAAATGCAGCAGGCGAAAACGTTGTTGCTTATTTGAACCAGCAAGTTAATGGGGGCGTTGTCCTGAAATCTATTGAGGAAGAAAGTGGACTGTATAAAATTACTGTTAATTATCAAGGCCAGGATATTCCTGTCTATGCCACTCAAGATGGCCAGAATTTAGTTTCTGATGTTATTCCATTAGATGGTAGCGCTCCAACTACGGGAACGCCTACCGGGCCTGTTGAGATTGATTATGCTCAACTGGCGCATAACCCTTCTATCGGCGACGCTGATGCGCCCGTTACGATTGTAGAATTTTCTGACTTTTCCTGCCCCTTCTGTGGAGCTGCTTCGGGCGCTTCTGAGCAGTATGTAGCGTACATGCAGTCGAATGATCCTACATGGACTTCTCCTGTAGAGGGTATTATGGAAAATTACATTGAAAATGGTAAAGTACGATTCATCTTAGCGTACTTCCCTGGTCATGGAACTGGCGTACAGGCACAGCTAGTTGGCTGGTGCTTGTTCGAGCAGAATCCAACTGCCTTCTGGAAGTATCATGATCTTGTGTTTAATGATCAGGATAATACCAATAATCTAGAGGCGATGAAGGCGCATGCTCGCACTGCCGGTGCTAACGTGAACTCGCTTAACTCGTGTCTTACTTCCGCTAAGTATGATGCATACATAACGAGCGATACTAACTACGGCCGACAGCTTGGCGTGACTGGCACTCCAGCATTCTTCGTAAACGGACAGCTTGTATCTGGAGCAGTATCATTCCCACAGATCCAGCAAGTGATTGAAGCGCAGCTAGCTGCTTAATTTTTTATTTCGTTAGTTTTAAATTGGTCGATTTCTTTCTTTGTGCATGGTTGACAAGTCTAAGGAATCTGCTAAAATTTATGGAAAGATAGCATCTCTTTATTATGAAAATTTTAACCAACCATCGGAACATCTGGATCAATTTGTCAAACTGCTTCCGCCTAAAGCCCGTGTGCTTGATGTAGGCTGTGGTCCTGGCGTTGATTCCGCATACCTGTATTCAAAAGGATGTAGCGTCATTGGGGTTGACTTATCTAAAGAGATGATAAAGATAGCGCAAAACAAGTTTAAGGGAATTGATTTTAGGGTTGGAGATATGAGAAAACTTGAATTTTCTCAAGGTTCTTTTGATGGAATTATTGCAGCATATTCTCTTTTCCACTTACGAACAGCTGAGATTAAAGAGGTTGTTAGTCGCTCCTACTCCTTCCTTAAGAAAGGAGGAATGTTGTATGTTGCTCTTCAGTCTGGTGCCTCACAGGAGGTAGAGGTAGTTCAACCACTTGACCTTTCCGAACGTATTTTTATGAATATTTTATCAAAAAAAGAAGTGGAAATGTTGCTAAAAAACGCCGGGTTTTCTATTGTTTCTGAGTTTAAACGCCCTTCCAAAAGTACTTCAGAACATCCTTACACTAAATTGTTCATTTTAGTAAGAAAATAAGTATTTCTTTAAGGTAATGTACAACTTGTTTTTGCTGCTAGTTGTGGGAATGAAGCTATGCCTTCTATTCTTGAGCCGTCGGCGAATACCCAGGTCGGATAGCCGCTGATGCCTGCCGCGGCGCATACCGGCAATTGGTCAGTTCCATCAGGTGTTGAGCACTCGATGTAGGTCACGTATTGCCAGCCTGATCCGAAGGAAGCTTTTTGATCGTTACAATGAGGACACCAGAACGCACCATACATTTTTGCTCCTGCTTGCGTAATGCACTGAGCAAAAGAATCGTAAGTGCCATTAGGGACGTCTGAGTCTGGTGAGTTAGGGAGAGCAAATAGGATTACAATTCCTACAAGAACGATAACGAGGATAATTCCAGCGATACCTGCAGGGGACATTTTCATATCGTTATTGAGGAAAAATGGTTTAAATAGTTTCTGCAAGATTTGTTGCATAATCCTTAAATAGAACGCCTGCTAGCCCGAAAGATGAAACACTCGCTTCCTAAGCTACCATACGCGTATGATGCGCTTGAGCCGCACATAGATACGAAGACAATGGAGATCCATCATACGAAACATCATCAGGCTTATCTTGATAAGTTGAACGCTGCACTGGAGAAACATCCAAGTGTTTCGGAGCGGCCAGTCGAAGAGTTACTGAGTAACCTGGCGGCCGTGCCTGATGAAATTCGCACTGCTGTTCGCAATCATGGCGGTGGACATGCGAATCATACTTTCTTCTGGCACATCATGTCTCCTAATGGGGGCAAGCCCAGCAACGAGCTGTTGAGCGCGATAGAGAAATCTTTTGGTAGCTTTGATGCCTTTAAAGAGCAGTTCACTACTGCTGCGCTGAATCGCTTTGGTAGTGGCTGGGTGTGGCTCGTGTTGGATAGCGATACACTTGAGGTGATGAGTACGGCAAATCAGGATTCACCGTTATGTGACAGAAAAGTGCCTCTTTTGGGACTTGATTTATGGGAACACGCCTATTATTTGAAGCACACTTCCAATCGGAAAGCGTATATTGAGTCGTGGTGGCATGTCGTGAATTGGAAACACGTGAGTGAGTTGTTTATAGCTGCTAGAATAGCATAATCTTGAAAAAGAGCTCTTCTTTTGGTAACGTCATGGGCCTCGAAACGCTTTCTAGAAAAGACTTAGAACTTATTGCCGCAGGTTTTCGTAATCACGTTTCTCTTTATGGATTAGATTGTGCTGTTTTTGTTGGAGCCGGGGTGGTTTTTTCTCGGGCAGACGTTATGGAAATTCCTGAGGACAGATTGACTACGCTGAGAAATGTTGCGCAGCATTTAGATTCTTTAGGAATACGTTATACTCTTCCAGCCAATGAAATTATTCAGGAATCTTTGCACCATAACGGGCATAGCGCTAATTTATCAACCTATTTTGGATAATTATTTAATGAATTTCTTGGCTGTTTTCCGTAGAGAATCCCAGAGTTTGTTATATTGAGTGCTATTTCTTTTGATTTTCGGCATATTGATTCTCAGGATCCTCATGGCTTTGTTGTCTTTTACGATCCCTGAACAGATAGTATCTTTTTGCGCCTTTCACCGAGCTGCTGGAAACCGGGCAATTTCGTATTCAACCTACCGTGGGAGCGATTTACGAGCACTCGCGATTTTTAGACACCTATCGGAATGGCACCGGTGCAAATAATGGTTCTGATAATTATATTAGATAGCCCCATAATTCTTTTAAAGCACCTCTTTTTTGACTGAGCATGGTAAAAATTGTTTATGTTGCGCATGAGGTTGGAAGAAATCCTCGTCTTAATAAAGCAAAAATATTACGAGTACTTCGGCAGCATCATACAGAAGCACTGATTCCCTTTGCTCCTTACTTGACTACTCTTGATTATTTGGATGACTCTTCATCTGAACAACGTGCACTGGGAATGGCTGCCAATCATGAACTGTTGCGCAGAGGGGTTGCCGATGAGATTGGTGTTTTTGGAAGGAGAATCTCTCGAGGTATGTTCGATGAAATTGCACTATGTTTCCAAGAAGGAATCCCGATACGAGCTTACGATGATAGACTTACAATTCCGTTGAGGCACGCGCTAGAAGGACTTAGAAAGGGCATTGTTTTCTGCCGGTATGTTGCTGCACGAAGAAATCTCGAAAATGGAAATACCCTCTTTTTTATTGATCGCTCTCGTGATGGGAGTAAGGGAAGTAGGGACCTCATTGTTGCGGAATCTGAACGGTCGATTGATCTTGAAAGTGGGAGGGATATAAGCCTTTGGCATCCAACTCTTCTCCATTATGATGAGGTTGTTGACGGATGGGCGAGACTTGCAGCTTCTTCCTATCATTTACCTAGCAAAGATAGGAATCAATTATTGAGCTCGCTTTATCATTCCCTAGCACGGCAATATGGAGAAGGGCCCCTTGGTGATTTTCCTGTTGAAGCATATTGCGAGAGTTTTGCTGCTTAGTTATTTCTTTAGAAACTCAATTTCATCATCTTCAAGTCTTAGTTGTGATTGAATTAGAGGTTGGCGCATCATCGGCTTGAGGAGTTCGAAGTCTCTCATTACTCGCTTGATAGAGCAATGGACATGCTTGGCGTATTTTTGAGCAATTGTTTTCTTCTTAGCGTTTTTTTGGTTATTGATCCAAATGGTGAGAATGCGTTTGGGCGATTCATATTTGGTGAATCCGATATTGGGACGCGTTTTTGCATAGGAGACGCCTGCACTTTGGAAGATATTTTGATACATGAGGAAGCGCCAAAATTGCTGCCGGTAGATGCGTCCTCGGAACTTATCAGCCTGTGATAAGGCGTCAAATGCTTTGTAGAGCGCTTCACCACTATACTCACGCGGAATATTTTCCTCAATCCATAAGAATATCTCGTCTAATGACATATCTGTATCCTCAAAGAGCTCAAGAAAGTCGTGACGTTCCTTGAACAGCAGCTTGAGGATGTTGAAAATTGTCTCTTCTTTGCGGCGTTGTGTTGTTGCGTGTGTGTCTGGCGCTTCTCTATCAATCACATAAATTTGAAAGTCATTCAGTGCTGCACGCAGATCGCCTTGTGCTTTGAGCGCGATTTGGCGGAGGAAGTGAGGATTTTCTTTGACTCCTTCTTTTTCTGCTACATTGACAAGAGTTGCATGGAGCTGTTCGGTTGTGAGTGCTTTCATCTCTACTAATCTACATTTAGGGCGTAGAGGCGAGAGCTTGCTTTGCCACACGTCATTACCGGTGATGATAATGGGATGGCTGCTCGTTTCGAGGATGCGAATAAGTTCAGGAATACCTCCGATATCGGTACCGGTGACGCCATCTACTTCATCAACAAGTAAAATTTTGCCTTT
>CAYHLN010000018.1:0-16408 GCA_964357505.1 Candidatus Woesearchaeota archaeon
CAAATATAACCATGCCTCTATAGCTCAGTGGTAGAGCACCAGTTTCGTAAACTGGGGGTCCCGAGTTCAAATCTCGGTAGAGGCTTATAACCAACAAACACTGCAGTGTTTGTTGAAAGTTTCTTTAGAAAAGCTTAAAAACCTGATAAAAGCCAGATTTATATGATAACCGAAAGACAAGTGCTTGAAACACTTTTGGCAAACAGAAGATATGTTAGAACAAATGCAGATGCTCTTAGACAGCAATATGGTTCTAACTATCTTGCAATAAGTGGAAATTCAGTGATAGATCACGACGTTGATGAGATTGAACTTATGAAAAGAACTTCAAGTTCAGGAAAAGGAATTACTTATGGGACAATTGATCATTTAACTGGACTTCCAGGATTAGTAACTGCAGCAGAAGAAAGATTGAAAGAATTAGCTGCAGCTTAAAATAGCAAAGTAAATAAACTTCTAAATCTATTAAATAATACATTACGAGACAAGGTAGGTTCAAAGCCACTAACGGGGTTCCCCGAAAGTGGAAACCTCATCGGAAGGTTCTTAAAAAGTTCAGAGCCGAATGGGGGCTTATTGCCTCTTAATGTGTTTATATTCCAGAAGTTCTTTAAGAAATTTTCTAACAGCTTCTTTGACAACTTCGCCTCTTGAAGTATAGCCAATTCCGCTATCTTTTACTACTTTATCAATCTCTTGAATCAGCTCCTCTGGCAATGCCACATTCGTGTATTTGCTAACCATGACTAACCTATTGTAAACATATTTGCTATAAATCCTCTTTCGGATATGTATTGTAAACCTATTGTAAATGTATAAAATTTATAAACCCAAATTTACTTAAAAGATCGCTATGATTCAAGGCATAATAAATGAGTTTGGTGGTATGAAGTCTATAATTGGTTCATCAAGACCTAAAACAGAATCAATAATGTACTTGGTAAGAGCAATACCTTTTTTTATTTTCCAGCAGGATAAAATAAAGTTTTTAGGAGAAGATTTTTATTATACTGATAAAAATACCCCTCTTTTATTGCAGTGGTATCCAAAAGAAATAGAAGCTATTATAGCACGAGCAGGAAGAATAAGTACATGCTTAGATATCGGAGCCAATATTGGGCAATTTGCATATACTTTAAAGAAATATTTTCCAGAAATAGAAGTAGTTTCTATAGAGCCTCAAAAAGAGGCAATAAAGGTTATGGAAAAAAATATGCAGTGTAAAGTAATAGAAGCATGCGTAGGTAATGGAAAATACAAAACACTTTATGTAGAAGAAGGAAAGAACGATAGAAGTAGTCCAGTGGCGGGAGTAAATAGGGGAGCTAATAAAGAAATAAAAGTAGATGCAATAGAATTGACAAAAAACACATGTAAAAAATTGGGGATAAAAACAGAATACGATTTAATTAAAGTTGATGTAGAGGGCGGAGAAAAAGAAGTATTAGAATGTATAAAAGAACTGGAATGGAAATTTCTACAAGTAGAAAGCACAAAAGAACAGATAAAAGATATTGAAAAATTAATAAAAAAACAGTGGGGTAATTCACAATTAATCTATAAAAACAATGTAACCTCTGACAGCGGCGTAATAAATTATCTCTTTAAAAGAAAATAAACTTCTTTTACATTAAATCGTTTTACCCCACAGCTTGCTGGGTTGGGTAGTTTATTTTCTTGAAGGTCTATAGAAAAATAAATAAACTTTCATACCCCTAAAATCTTCAAAATGCGAACAATAACTCTAAAGGAAGAAGAACGTCACAGCAAAGATGTAGGAGATAGAATTAAAAGTATTATCCGCAAAGGAAGATTGCCAAGAATAAAAACGTCAAGAAGACTTGCAGAGAAAACAGGCCTAACTCAGAGTCATTCAGACAAAATTCTAACATTGCTCGAAAGGGGATTGCTTTGGGGAACAACAAGTGTTCATCCCATATCGGAAAGTCTTGATAGGGTCATTACTGCTTTAGCGATATTAGGATTATCTCTAGAAGATGAACTAATTCACGATTATAATCAAAGGATAGGGCATTATGGCTTCACAACCCAGAGATACCAATCGGAGTTTGAGCGTTACCAATCTAATTCTTTAAAGGCTCAAACAATCCAAATCTAAGCCCATAAAGAGTATGTATGTATCTACTTAGAGCAAGCGCAAAAATGTACGATAAAGCAAAAGCTGCCGTTCTTCCAAGACCATTCATAATCAAAATGTAATGCCCTCCAACAGCAAAAACAAAATAGAAAACAGATAAGACCATCCTTTCAGCTTGAATTCTAAAGATATCTCTTTTCAATGAGCTTGAAATCCCCCCATTAATTATTTGTTTTTTATTCAAAAACCCATGAAGTATAATAAAAATTCCGCCATCAATCAAAGCGTCAATTCCAAATGAAATTAGCGCAATTGCCCCTGCAGAGTTACTAATCATTTTTGTCAAGTAAACTGGATATAAAGAAAGAACTATTGAAACTAGACTCGCAATTATTATATTGACGTTAATATTCACAATTCTCTTTTTCTTATATATTTCAAACAAGTTCATATGGGGGTTAGAACAACAATTTTTAAATAGCCTACTACTCAAAAGAAGATATGGCAAGAGACGATGAAAAATTGAAGATGGCAATAATCGCAGGCGCCTCTCGCGCGATGAAGTTCAAGGAAGAGAACTGGCGAGCCACAGCAGAGGAAGTTGTCCGACATGTGAGCGCGAACATGGATGATATTCTTGAGAAGATTGACAACCCAGATTAACGATGACGAATGATCCTTTTGCTCAGATTCGTAATGAGGTAGGCTCTGGAGAAATAATCGAGTGGGTTGGAAAAGCAAATAGGGAGTATAATTCTACAGGAAAACGTGAAAAAAACAGGAGAGACACAGTAACGGTGCGACTACAAAAACGGGCCAATTATGTTAAGTTATACGTTACCCAATGCTATATTGATTGGCGGCGAGTACGCGAAGAAGGCAGAGAGGCAGATTCTCGGTTAGAAGCTGCAGCCACAGCAGATACAAAATTTGGCCATGGCGAATAGGCTGACCAAGCAAAACGCTTTTATACCATTCCTTCGCTCTTGTATCGTGTGGGGATGCCGGAGCGGTCTAACGGACAGGACTTAAGATGTCGCACGCCCATGAGGACGTGTTAAGCGATGGATTTCATGAGAAATCCTGCGGCTTAGTGCCTTCGGAGGTTCGAATCCTCCTCCCCGCATCATAATTCTTTTAAACTCATCCGTATTGAATGATGCATGCCTTCGCTCAATGCAATCAAGGAAATGACAGACGAAGTCATTCGCATGAACACTTCTAAGGCGATGCCCCAATGGCGCACAATACTGGATAAATTCAACGCGAGAAGCAAAGGTGAAGATCGCGTAACGAAGCACCTGCTTGATTGTTACAATCTTAATCAATATTGGGCAGAAATCGTTTTAGCTAAATATCTCACTTAAGCTTCTTTTTATCAGGAAATTTCTTAGAATATGTCTTTTGCCCACGGATCACGTCTACATGTGCAGCATCTTTATCAAGAACTTCAAGCACTTTTACTTGTTTTCCTTGTAGTTCCTTATAGCGTTCAAAGAAGTGGCAGAGCTCTTTGATTGTGTGTTGTGGAATGTCTTTGATACTCTTGAATTCAGCATAGCGCGGATCGTTATGATAGACTCCGATAAGCTTATCATCTTTCTCATCGCTATCTATCATTCTAATTACCCCAATAATTCTTACTCGGGCAAGCGTTAATGGATGCACTGGCCTACCAGTAAGCACGATAATATCTAATGCATCTCCGTCATCCCATAGCGTTCGCGGTACAAATCCGTAGTCTCCGGGATAATGTACTGCAGAGTACAAGAACCGATCAAGCATTAGCAAACCGCTCTCTTTGTCAAGTTCGTACTTAATGTTTGAATCTTTTGATATTTCAATAATTGCATTCACAATCTCCGGAGCGCTATCGCCCGTAGAAACGTCATGCCACGCGTTAAATCCAGCCATAAACAATTAAGTAGAATACAGTTTAAAAAGATGTTCCTCGCTTACACGCCATGAATGAGCTCAAAAAGCAACTCGCGCAGCTGCCCTTGGCAGTGGAGCAGCTTATCGAAACACGCCTCGAAGAATTTTCTTCTTTTAAGCAAAAGAACGATGAAGCATGGTTCTCCGAGCTATGCTTTTGCTTGTTAACGGCAAACGCAAAAGCCCAAACAGCCCTGTCGTTGCAAAGCACACTCGGCTTTGCTGGCTTCTGTACGCTGCCTCTACACAATCTCACGCAACAGATAAAAGCACACAAGCACCGCTTTCATAATAACAAAGCTCGCTACATCGTTGCTGCACGCGAACATCATCCCATTAAGAAAATAATTCAGCAAAAAGTATCAAGCCATGGGGAATCTGCAGCAAGGGGCTGGCTTGTCTCCAACGTGAAAGGTATGGGCTATAAAGAAGCCTCACACTTTCTTCGCAATACTGGCTACCAATCGCTAGCGATCCTTGATCGCCATATCATCAATCTGTTAGTTGAGCACAATCTAATAGGCAAACCAAACAATCTTGCAAAAAATAATTACCTTCAAATAGAACAGACATTCCAAAAACTATCAAAAAAGCTAAGCGTGACGCCAGCCAAGCTCGATCTCCAACTGTGGTATTTGCAGACAGGTAAAGTGCTAAAGTAACGCATATAAACCTTCCTTCTTTTAATGGGCGATGGTTCTATCGCTTGTCGTGCTTCTAGCATTCGGCGCAATGCTTGCCTGGGGTGTTGGTGATTTTTTCATTCAACGTACCGTGAGAAAGATGGGGGACGTGGAAACGCTCGGTCTTATCGGCGCTATTGGCTCTCTCGCGCTCTTGCCTTTCGTTATAGGTGATATAATGGACCTTTCAGGAAGAGGATTATCTTTTCTCGTTATAGTGGGCATTTTTACCTTTCTCATCGGCATGCTTAATATGACCGCCTTGCGAAAGGGCAAGTTATCTATTGTTGAAGTTGTTTTGACGATTGAGCTGCCCGTTACCTTGGTGCTCGGCCTGTTGCTATTTCGCGAATATTTTAGCTTCATGCAATTAACTTTTATTATTCTAAGCTTTCTTGGTATTGCACTCACGGCGATGAAAACCTATCCGCCGCACCTGCTTAATCAATTCGAGCGCGGCATCGGTCTCGCGTTAGTTACAGCAATAGGCTACGGCTTCATTGATTACTTTACTGCTTACTCCTCGCGCACGTTCAGCCCGCTCCTCGCAATCTGGTTGCCCTGGACAGTCTTCGCGCTCATCTGCATAGGCATTATTATGCAGCGAAGGGATATAACTCATTTCTTCTATAAAGTAAGCACCTATAAGCGCCTTGTTCTCATAACCGCGCTCATCGATGTTCTTGCCTGGGTATTATATTCGATCTCCTTGAGCCTACACCATCTTGTCCTTGTTACCGCAATCACCGAAAGCTATCCTGCGGTAGCCATCTTCCTTGACAGGGCGTATAATAAAACACACGTAAAAATGCACCAATATATCGGAGCAGCAATCGCCTTAGTAGCCAGCATACTACTGGCACTCACCTTATAATTGCATAATCTTTATCAATAATGCAAAACCCCCAATAATGCCATGACAAAACAATCATTCAACGAACGTTGCTATTCCCTTCTGAGACAAGTTCCACAAGGCAAGGTCACAACTTACAAAGCACTCGCTCAAGCGCTCGATACAAAAGCCTATCGTGCGGTCGGTAACGCAATGAACAAAAACCCCTATGCTCCCCAGGTACCCTGCCATCGTGTGGTGAACTCCAACGGGGCACTTGGTGGATTTGCCCATGGTTTGCCACAGAAAATCAAAATGCTCAAAGCAGAAGGCATAAAAATAGTAGACAATCGAATAGATATGATACAGTTTGGCTATACTTTTTAAATAACTCTCCTTCTGTAGTGTATGCCTCAGAAAATCAGTGCAGGACTCCTCATGTATCGCTTTAAGCCAACACTTGAGGTATTTCTTATACACCCTGGCGGCCCGTTTTACAAAAATAAGGATGAGGGCGTTTGGTCAATTCCTAAGGGAGAGCTCAATGAAAATGAATCAGTGATCGATGCTGCACAACGTGAATTTGAAGAAGAAACCGGTATTAAACCCTATGGGCCATTTACTTCACTCGGAGATACAAGGCTCAAGTCTGGTAAAACTATTCATGCGTTCTCATTCAAAGGTGATTGGGATGGAATGCTGACAAAAGTAAGTACCTTTGCTCTTGAATGGCCTCCTAAATCTGGCAAGATTGTGCATTTTCCAGAAGTAGATCGAGCTGCTTTCTTTTCTATTGATCGTGCAAGAAAGAAATTACATGAAGCTCAACATATCTTTCTCAAGAAACTGGAAGAACAAATCTCTAATATTAAATCTTAACTTTGCTCAAGGGCGTGAAATTATCCCAAGCTAAGCTAAACATATGTGCTACTGACTGAGCAAAGTAATCACTTGAAAGCCATACAGCAACATCGTAATTAGGATGTACAATCTTATCATCAAGCAGCATGAACATCAATTGCTTGTCATCAACAATGGTAAATCGACCATGAGACTTGCTCAATCCTCGAACATCTGCAACTTTCGCCAGTTCCTTGGCAATCTTATAATTAGCAGCATTAATGGGAGCAGCAATTTTCACAGATACGCCACGCTTCCGAGCCTTCTCAAGTGCAGGCATGAGCGCTTCCATTTTTCTGCCCAATCCTTCAGCCGTAGTAACAATAACTGCGCTTTTCTCCGCATTCTTAATCATCATATCTAGATGATTATGAATATTTTGTCGGCCCTTCAAACTACCTGATAAATCAGAGGGTTCAATGTACTTGATACCGTTAGTATACAAGGAGCTTAGCTCAGAGAGAACATCATCATCCTTAAGTTGCTCAAGCCGCTTTGATTTTTCTTGTGCCTCAACAACGAAATTTTTCTTAACACGCTCAACGACTTCTTCAGGCTTGAGTGCGATGAACTTGATGGGCTTACCAAGTTTCATAATGATAAATCCTTTCTTCTCTAAGGATTCAAGAATATCATAAGTCCTGCTTCGAGGTACATCGGAAATATTGCTTAATTCGCCAGCAGTTGAAATTCCTCGGGAGAGCAACGATGCCCACACCTTAACCTCATATAAATTCAAATCAAAAAGCTTCCGCAAACGGTTCAAAAATTCTTCTTTAACAATCATAGTGATTATTACTCTTCAAGAGAGACAGAGTATTTAAATGTTTTTCACGGAAACTTCATACCTTTTTAAATGAAATACCGACGGTTTTTCCCTTAATTTCAAAAGAAATATCTTTCTTGCTATTATCAAGAGATACTCGGAACGCATTTACTCTTTCTTTTATGTAATCAAGATGTGGTTTTAGCCTTTTTGTAAGGTCACTATCCAAGGCGATTGCTAAATCGATAGATTCAGTCTTAACAAGTCCTTGGTTCTTTCGCTCAGCTTGAATCCTTCGTGCAATTTCTCGAGAAAATCCTTCTGCTTCCAATTCCGGAGTGAGGTGCAAGTCCAATATCGCGCTCCATTCGTCACTCTCTTTCACACTGATGTTCTTCACATTCAGTTGCCGTGCAACAACGTTCGCAAGTTCCTTACTCATACTCTTACCTTTTAGTTCAACGTTACTTAATGGCCACTTAAGCCCCATTGCAGCCCTATCTCGTTCTCTCAATCCAATCTCAATGTATTTAATGGCAACATCAAATTCCTTTTCCAGTTCATTATCGATCTTTTTCACACCCGAAACAGGAAACGAGGAAAGGTGTACTGACTTTTCTTTCACCATTTTTCTCGTGCGTAACTCTTGCCAGATAATTTCAGTAGTAAAAGGAATGATAGGTGCGAACAGAGTGAGCAATCCTGTTCGTATAGTCTCAAGTACCGAATACGTTTCATCAGCACGTTCGCGGACAAGTTGGATATACGTTTTACTCAGATCAACTACCAAAAAGCGCTCAAGTTTTTGAATGACTTCGTAAAATCGATACGAGTCATAACTTGTTTTAACTTCTTTGACAAGATTATTGAATCGAGAGATAATCCATCGATCTTCAATTTCCATCTTTGCTTTTTTTGGTTGCAACTGATTGATAAGTGTATTAATATTGGTTAAAACTCTGAAAATAGACTGTAGTTCTTTGAGATCTTTCTCATCATACGTAATATCTTCACCACGTGACATCTTTGCTAAATAGTATCTCAAGTAGTCGCGCCCGTACGTCGCAATGACTTGAGACGGAGCAACAACATTCCCGAGTGACTTTGACATTTTCCGTTTACTGAGGTCAAGAATCATACCGTGGACGTTTGCATTTAAGAATGGCTTCTTATTGAATGCAATAAGGCTCAAGATGAGTTGTGAATTCCACCATCCGCGAAACTGATCTTTTCCTTCGACATTAAAGTCAGCAGGCCAATATTTCTTGAAACCCTCTTTCTTTGACGGAAACCCAAGTGCAGCCCAGCTTGAAACTCCCGCATCAAACCACACATCAAGCACTTCTGGAACTCTCCTGAACGTCCCGGCTTTTGTTTTGATCACAATAGTGTCAATAGCAGGCTTATGCAAGTCAATCTTTTTCACACCCGAAAGCTTTCGTAGCTCTTCAAGGCTCCCTACAACAATAACCTCTCCTGTTTTTTCATTTCTCCAAATAGGAAGAGGCGTTCCCCAATAGCGCTGTCGCGATATGGGCCAATCTCCGATGCCCTCAAGCCACGCCTTCATCCTCAGCTTCATATAATCAGGCCCCCAGGTAATCTCGTCATTGGCCTTCAGTAATTTTTCATGAATCTCTGAAATGCGTAAGAACCATTGAGGCTGTGCAGCCATAATCAGCGGCGACTTATCTCTCCAGCATAATGGATAATCATGTTCATACTTCCATACCGCAGCCAAGAATCCATCTTTCTTTAAATCTTCAATAATCTCAGCATCAACAACGCGCGCCTTCTTTCCAGCATACTTCCCTGCAAGTCGATCAAACACACCATCCGAGCCAACGAGAGAGGGCATGTCTAAATGATACTCCTGTCCCACTTCATAATCTTCTTTACCATGTGCAGGTGCACAGTGCACGAGTCCAGTCCCTTCTTCAGTCGTCACATACCGATCTGATAGGACAACGCGATGGCCATTAACAACGCGAACACTAACATGCTTCGCGAGAGGGCTCGTATAGTTCCAGCCTTCAAGTTCAGATCCGCGCACCTCTCTTTTCACTTTATACGCAAGTTCTGTTCGCTGCATTACTTCCTGAACTCGTTCCTTTGCTATAATCCATTTCTCTCCAGAAGCAACTTCTAACTCCTGGTAAATAATTTTTGGACCAGCCATTACTCCTACATTTGCAGGTAGTGTCCAGGGTGTTGTTGTCCAAATAATAAGAAACGTTTTTTCCTTACCAACGACAGGAAATTTAACATAGACTGACAGATCCTTCTGCTTCCCATACTCGATTTCATTATAGGCTACCGCAGTCTCACAGCGCGTGCAGACATGTACCGGATACTTGCCTAAGTAAAGTAGCTTTTTCTTATGAGCCTCTTTAAAGGCATACCAGATAGCCTCAATATAATCGTCATTTAAGGTGAGGTACGGATTATCCCAGTCCATCCAAACCCCGAGGTTCTGAAACTCAGCACTCATAATGCCAATATGCTGCGTGGCAAACAGTTTACAGCGATCGATAAAATTCTTCACCCCATATTTCTCAATATCTTTCTTTCCGGTAGAGCCAATTTCTTTTTCAACTTGAAACTCAATAGGAATGCCGTGTGTGTCATATCCTGGTCTATCAAAAACATCAAATCCCTGAAGTCTTTTCACCCTCAGTGAAATGTCCTTCATGGTCTTATTGAGTGCCGTCCCAAGGTGAATATGTCCGGTAGCATAGGGCGGACCATCCATCATATAGAATTTTTTACCTTTACCATTTTGTTTTTTAGACAGGTTGTAAATCCCTTCAGATTTCCAAAATGCTAAGACCTGATCTTCATTTTTTACTTCCATAACAGTACTTCTAATGGGGCGCTTTTATACCTTACTCCCTTTCGTGCACGGGCATAGCTAATACCGATCATAAGGGCGCTTATTCCAAAAAAGAGAGCAAGCCAGTGGGAGGATAAGAAACCCACAGCAACGCCAAAAGTGCAAAGCAGAAGCGTAATGCCTATTTTATTCCGTAACGGCTTCAATTCGAGTCGCGCCATATGTGCCAACAAGAGTCCATAACAGATAACCATTGGGATCAAAAAATAACCGCTCACGAAGAAGGAAGCGAGAAGGCCAATAGCAAAAATAAACGCAATCGTGACAAGGATTGGAAACAATTCATCTCGTTTAAAGAGGGCCACGCCAAAGCCGGCAAGAATGATCAATAAGACAAGACCCTGGGCACCCAGCAACTCAAACATACTTGGTTCATCGACGAAAACATATTTAAATGCTGCTACCCTATCTAAAATATATTCTAGGTAAAAGGAGGTCTATAATGAAAAACAACTCGAGCCATTTCGGAAGTTGGGCATTTTTGATAGGAGTAATTCTTGCAATTATCCTAGCACTGTTCAACAGCTGGAACTCAACGTGGTTGATTATCATGGTCGTCATCGGCCTGATTGTCGGTCTGTTGAATATTGCTGAGCGAGAATCACACCCGTTCCTGATGTCAGGAGCAGTATTGATTATCGTCGCAGCGCTTGGTCGTGATGTAATGACAGCAATTCCAGTTCTTGCGAGAATGTTGGATGCACTGCTTACCATCTTCGTCCCAGCAACTATAATTGTGGCTATCAAACATGTCTTCACGTTAGCAAGACATTAGAGACGCGCTTTTTTCTTTTTCTTTCTTTTTTTCTTAGAAATCTTTATTAGAGAGATTACCATCATAGTCCATGCCCAAGTTCTACTACCTTCGTGAAACCCCCAATCGCCATAAACTCGCAGTCCTTTTCATTAATATTCTCGCTCTTTTCCTGATCGCGGTAATTATTTTCTTAATTTTCAGCGATGCGCTTGATCATTACGGATTTGTCACCTCTCTCAGAAGCTCAATTTATTACCATATGAGCAACTTTACTGCTCTGGGCATGTTTTATATAGGGCTGATTGGAGCGCTCTTTTTTGTTCCGATCCCCCAGGAAATTCCCTATTATTACAGCCTCCTTAAGGGAAACAATATCGCTCTTATGACGGTGCTGGTAAATGCGGGCTTCCTGCTTGCCCAGGTGGTTAACTATACTGTTGGCCGCCAGCTCCATGGATTCTTCATGCACATAGTATCTAAGAGAAAAGTGTACAAAGTCCGAAGATTCATCAATAATTACGGGGCGAAAGGAATCCTGGTGTTCAACATACTTCCTTTGCCCGCACCACTTCTAACGTTTGGTTTGGGAATTGCACGGTATAACGTCAAACGTTTGTTCTTTTGGATGATCATTGGTCTCATCATTAAGCACATGATAATCATCAGTTTCTTTCTGGCGACCAACTAACAATCTTTTTATAGACGCGTCTCCACTATAACTCATGTACGAACCAATCCGGATAACGCGCAATGAAGTACAGTTGTCCGAGACGCTTAATCTTAACAAACTTGTTGGGCGCAAAGTAATCTCAAAGAAGGGAAACGTCGTGGGGAGGGTGAAGGAAATAAGGCTGTTATTGCAGAAAAAAATCATTGAAGGTATCGTCGTCTCTTGCCCAGATCTTGCGAAATCGCTGTATATCGGCATAAGCTACATCGATCGAATCACTCCAGATTCTGTACTTCTTACGATGGATCCAGTCGTGCTTTTGAAGGGATTAGTCGTAATAACCGAGTCAGGCCGCAAGATCGGCAGGATAAAGCAAGTAATACGTCGTGAGAATACCAACGAAATAAGACAATTGATAGTCTCGTCATTATTTGCTAGACCACGAGAGATCTCCATCACACAAATTAAGAAGATTGGTAGCTCAATCATCCTAAAATCAAGTTATAATGTCCCTAAGAGATACTTCTGGCAGAAAGCGTGACGTTATAACGTCTGATGATCTCCTGGGCAAGGATGTAGTCGACCCAGAAGGGCGATTCATTGGCGTTGTTGAGAAAGTTCTCATCGATCCAAAGACTCTCGATCTAATGGGGATCGATATCGACAAAGGGTTTTTCAAAAAAGGACATTCGTTAGGTAAGAGTTACGTCTCTCATGTAACTCCCTATGCAGTATTTCTTTCAGTACAGGTCGCATACGAGCTGAAAGGAAAGCTTGTTTTCGATAAGGATGGGCGAGAGTTAGGTGCTGTTGTGGACGTGACGCTTATAGGTGGTAAGAATAACGTAAGAGAGATCATCGTTAAACGGGGGTTCTTTGGGAAAAAGATAACTATCCCACATGAGTATATCAAAATGAAGGGAGAAAACGTTATTCTGAACCTAACTGAAGAGAAGATTGTCTCTCTTCAACAAGAAGTCACCAAATCGCCTTAAAAATAATCGCGTAATCGATCCCTAAAGGGTCTTTTCCGGTTATTATTAAGCAACAATGTCGTTCCGACACCAACAAGTGCACCCACAGCTGCCGCAATCAATACTGAGCTCAACGGATTATCTTTCACTTTTTTCTCAGCTCTTGCTTTAGCATCTTCAATTCGCTCTCGTGTTGCATCAAACGCCTCACGAGTATTGCGAACAAAGCTTCGCGTGTTACTTCGTACCTTTCTTTTTCGTGCCATGTGCTTCCCTTCACCTCAGTTTTACTATCACTCCCACTAAAAGGAGGACAATACCCATGATAAGAAATGCAACTGTCCGACTCACGGTTAGATATTCAATGAAGAAGAAGGTTGCAGCAATACATAGAAAGATAACGGCACTCGCAATAAAGACGATGCCTAACAACTCACGCATCACATATCGTGAGGCACGCCTTGCCCCAAGCTCGATCATTTCAAATAAGTCTTCTTCAAAGTGTCTCAGTGTCTTCTTTAGCCTGTTATTTGCAAAGTCCTTAAAATAATCTATGAAGGCCATCTCATACGAGTGCGCTGTTTCTATAAATAGGTATGTGCGAAATTTTAATCTTATAGAGTAGTGAAATTACCAGGCATCTCTCCTAGAGGAGTTACAAGGCCCGTTTGGTCATTTTGCGTCCAACAAGCGTAGCAATAAAGAGAATTACAACAGCTGCCCCAAGAACAAGCAGTTGTTGAAGTAGCGCACTCCACGGCGAGTTGAATAAAATAGCTTTTCGCAACAAAGCATCTGCAACGAAGAAGGGATTGTAGAGCGCAAGGTATCGTAACCAACCGCTAATGATTTCTGTTGGTAATATCGTGTTAGAAAAGAAAATAAGAAGCGAAGAGATTGATATTGATGCAAGCACAGTGCTCTCATCCGATTTGAAAATATACCCGATAAACATGCCCAAAAAGATGAAGCATGATGCAGTCAGAAACAGGATGAGCGCAATCGGTCCAATAATGGAGGAAACGCTGATTGAGGTAAGGTAAACAGTTCCGGCAAAAAGGACGCCAAGCTGTGCTCCGATGACTAACAGGCAGGTAAGGTAGGTTCCCATAACGAAGGATACATCAGCAGTAGGAGTCATAAAATTCCTAAAGTGAGAACGCGCCTTCCGCTCTGCAAACACCATACTGGAAGATAAAACGATACTTGATAGCAGCGTGATCAAAGCAACAAGTGTCGGAAAGAGATACTTCCAGCTCGTAGAATCATTGGTAAGTGGCCGTATCTCAGTCCGTATAGGCAGGACAATCTCTTCAGCACTATCTGCGCGTAATGTCAAAAGGCTAGCAGTTAGTTCATCGAGTTGCCTGGAAACACTATCGAGCTGTCCCCCTGTAGTTTCACTCGTCGCATCAATAAAGGTCACCTCACTACCTGCTTCACTCCTCAAGGAAGTAAGCTGAGTCTTAATGGCGGTGATGTCGCTCTTCAGTGATGTTACACTGGAAGAGGTATTCATTGCATTTAACGTTGTAATTGCTTTATCGAGTTTTGTTATTGCGCTTCCAAGAGCTTCAATATCGGTCGATACAGACTTGCTCTTGGTGTTGATGCTCCGAAGTCCATTGCTAACAGAATCAATCGATGATCTATGGGTAGGTAATGCTGTCTTCATATCCTGAATCGCATCGAGCAAAGCCTGCGCCATGACAACGCCAATTTCAGATCCCCTTGCGGAAATTTGCGAGTTTATCTCATTGGTGATTGTATAAGCAAGGTTAATTCGAGAGTTGTCAGCATAGATAATAATGGCTTCCTCGCCCCCAACGACTGAGAGGTTTGGTGGGAAAATGACGCAAACATGTATTATGGCATCTTTGACAGCATCCATACACGCTTCAGGAGAATCCATTCTTTGGGAAACAAATTGTTTCGATTCAAGGTCAGTGATAAGAGAATCAGTAAGCTCAGTGTATCCTGAAGAGTATACTCCAAGTTTCAAATTATGGAGCGAGTCAGAGCTAAATGCAGTACCTACAAGGAAGACAATCAAAATAGGAGCAAGTAGCACCAAAGAGGTAGAAACTTTTGATCGAGAAATAACTCTAAGGTTTTTACCAATAATGCTTGCTAGACTTCTCATTTCAACGTACCTCTTTTAAATTCCTTTTTGATCGCTTCTCTGTTGAGAGAAGATCTTATTGAATACGTCATCGAGCTCTCGCGAGCCATATTTCGTCTTTATATCAGAAGGTGTACCTGCTTCAACAATCTTTTTGTCAAAGAGTATTGCGATTTTATCACATACCTTGTCCATCTCTCCAAGTAATTGTGTAGTAAGGATGATGGTTGTGCCCTGCTGATTAATTTTCCGAATCAAGTCGAGCATATGGCTTCGAAGCAAAGGGTCAAGATCGGCAGTTGGCTCATCCATGATCAAAACCTTAGGGTTATGTATCCATGAGATGGCAACGTCCAATCGCTTCTTCATTCCCATCGATAAATTTCTCGCGAGAAAATGACGTGCTTCGCTCAAACCGACAATACCCAATGTTTCCTCTATTCTCCTCTTGAGTTCCTTTCGTGGAACGTGGTGTAACATACCAAAATGCATGATATTCTCATATACAGTAAGCTGATCATGGAACGATCCATCTTCAGTAGCGAAGCCGAAAATATTTTTAATATTTCTCGAATCTTGAGCAATACTTCTTTTGGAGTAGCTCACCTCGCCTGAAGTGGGCTTGTAAAAGTCGACAATAAGTTTCAATAGAGTGGTTTTTCCCTCACCTGAAGCACCAATGATGCCCGTAATCTTATTTTCAGGTATGGAGAAGCTGACAGAATCAAGGACAACTTTCTTCCCAAATGTCTTACTGACGTTTTTGAAAGAAATCAACTCATCATCCATAGCACATTACGGTCTTCTCACTTTTAAAGGTATTGCCAAAGCTAATCAATTTCAGTGCTCAACAATGGCCTTGAACCCGCCATAAGCCATGCGTTTCATATCGAAGGGCATTAAGAAATAGCGAATATAATCTATATATTTACTTGATTTTTCGTACAAAGAGTGGTCGGTAATGGTTCCACGTGTAATACACAATGTATATCTGTAATGCGATAAGCACAACAAGCATAATGATTCCAGACATGCTCGGTGCTAAAAATATGTTGAAAAGAATAACATTCAGCATGATTGGTGCAAGAACAACCATGGACAATGGAACCCAGAAGTTTGCAAGAAGTAATATTCCTATAAGTGTTTCAGCAACGCCTACAAAAGGGATCATATATCCAGTAGCTACCATTGCACCAAGAAAAGCCATCGCAGGCCCCGGTAACTCTGGAGAAGAAAGTGGAAAGAACTTAGTTACGCCAAAAAATACCCATGATAATCCAAGTAAAATGCGAATGATTGTATACGTAAGTTTGCTTCTCATACATAAAAGAAGAATATGCAGTTTATAAATTTGACTGGTCAACTTTTGCGGTCATAAAATTATCCGATGTGAGAAACGCCGGGATATATACATGGTGAAAAAAGTGTACGCTTTATAAAGAAGCTCTGTCCCGCCTTGTGAGATTGTAGAGCTTTCTAATAATTAAACACTACTTGGCTTTTTGAAAAAATAACTCTGCTTCTTACTCTTACTTCTTTCCCGACTTTTGTCTTTGATACCAACTCCAAGTCTTCAAGCATCTTAACATAGTCAGCAACTTTTGTGTAGGCGAGATGTAAATTAGAGGCTAACTCAGTAATACTAAGATCCTTATGTTGGGTTAATTCAAGGACAGAGAATCGCATCATATTTGACATGGCTCTGATCTTATCATATACTTGGGGGTTCTTTAGGGTTGTTGAGGTTGTCATTACACCAAATTTAGGGTAATTTTATA
>CAYHLN010000019.1:0-14475 GCA_964357505.1 Candidatus Woesearchaeota archaeon
GTATCAGAGGATTCAATGCAACTGTTGTTTTCAAGCGAGCAGGAACGCGAGTAAAGCATAAAAAGGTTAAAGCAAGCAAGGTTCCAATGCGGCACAATATACGTCCTGAAGAAATCATTGATTTTATGGAAAAAACATTCAAGACGAGGTTCGAATAAAATGACTGCAAGCGACTGGAATAAAATAGCCAGACAACTACGAGCAAAACCTGCCGTATTAAAGAAATTTATCAAACATAATAAGCCTAAGGAACGCAAAATGGGAATTGCAGCGAAGAAGTGCCGACGCTGTGGTCGTTATGGTGCTCACTTGGGACAGTATGAATTAAATTTGTGCCGACAATGCTTCAGAGAGATTGCTGAAGAAATAGGTTTCAAAAAATACAGTTAACATGAGCCAAGATATTTTATCGGATACGTTGAATCAGATTATGAATGCCAAACGAGCGAGTCATAGCTCGGTCACTGTCCAGAAACACTCTAAATTTTTACTTTCCGTTCTTGCGCTTACTAAGCTGCGAGGATATATAGAAGACTACCGAGTTGATGGACGTACTTTGACTATCTCTCTTTGAACCAAGCTTAATGCATGTAAGGCCATTAAGCCACGATTTGTCGTTAGCACCAAGGAGATTATGAAGTACGCACGACGATACTTGCCTGCACGAGATATGGGAGTTCTCATCCTTTCAACAAGTCAAGGATTAATGACGCACCATGCTGCATTGGAGAAAAATATCGGGGGGTCGCTTATCGCGTACGTTTACTGATGAAACACAAATATTTAAGAGAGTTAGAAGTTCCTGCAGGCGTCACGTGCACCCTTGAGAAACGTATTTTCAAGTGTGAAAAAGGATCAATTTCAATTGAACGCAAAATTATCATTCCTGGTGTGATTGTGACTATCAGCGGAGATAAGGTTACCTTTACCGCGAGGACGGGTAATAAGAAAACACTTGCGAATATCCATACATGGATGGCCCATATGCGAAATATGTTTATGGGGCTTGAGAATGCATTTGTTTACCATATGGAAGTATGTAACGTTCACTTCCCGATCACCATCAAAGTTGAAAATAATCATCTTATTGTCAGCAACTTCCTTGGGGAGAAAGAGAAAAGAACTGCTTTTATCTTACCGGGAGTTGATGTGAAGATTAATGGAGTACACATTGAGGTAAAGAGTCCTGACGTTGAAGCTGCTGGGCAAACTGCCGCTAATATTGAACGAGCAACGCTTGTTAGAAAGCGTGACAGGCGAGTCTTCCAAGACGGAATATTTATTACTTCTAAGCCAGGAGCTGACTCATGAAGGGAATGAAATTTCTTAGACAAGACACGGTGAGACACTCACGATTAGGAAAAAATCGACCTAAACTAGCGAGATGGCGCAGACCACGAGGAATGCACAGTAAAATACGAAAGAAACGATTTGGATACCCTCTTTTCCCTATGAATGGGTTCAAGAAGCCTCAGGCGATCAGCGGCAAAGTTAAGGGCAAGACTCCTCTTCTTATTTACTCAAAGGCTGACCTTGAGAAGGCAACATCAAACCATATCGTTATCTTTAGCAGAACTATTGGAGCAAAGAAACGGATTGACTTGCTCAAAATTGCAGAACAGCGCAAGTTGCATATATTTAGCAGACGCAAGGAGAGTGCCGCATGAAGCTAGAAGGAAAACGTGCGCTCATTGCACGCACGCTTAAAGTAGGAAAAGATCGAGTTGGGTTCAATACAGAGCGAGTGAATGAAGTCAAGGAAGCTATCACCAAGCAAGACATGCGTGAACTTTTTGCCTCTGGGGCGATCTTTCTACGACCTCGACAGGGAAGAAAGACCTTAGTACGGAGCACTTCAAGAAGGAGACAGGGAAAAGTTCGCCAGCCTGCAATCAACAAGAAACGAGAGTACATGATTATCACCCGTAAGCTTCGAGCCTACGTAGCAGAGCTTAAAAAGCACGGCACGCTCAACCCTGCAGAGATCTTGGTACTCCGAAAGGAAATACGAGCACGAAAATTCAGGAGTAAGGCGCATCTTAAGGAGAGAATTGCGCTTATCAAAGGATGAAAGGAATCGGAAAAACACTAACGCGAAGAAGAAAGGAAAGCAAGACTGACTACAAAGCACGAATGGGGATGCTAAAATCAGACGTGCCACGACTAGTCGTACGTCGAAGTAATCGATTTATTATTGCACAAATTGTCTCAAGTGAGAACGCACAAGATAAGATCCTCTTTGAAGCTAGCTCAAAAGAGTTGCTTGCTCATGGATGGCCGGCCAATCTTATGGGTAGCCTGAAGAGCCTCCCTGCTGCTTACCTAACTGGCATTCTGATTGCTTCAAAGGCGAAAAAGAATACTGTTAAAAAGGCTATTCTTGACATGGGGATGCAGCGAAATGTAGCTGGAGGAAGAGTTTATGCTGTCCTTAAGGGCGCAGTTGATGGTGGGCTGGACGTGCCGCATAATAAAACAATTCTTCCTGATGAAAAACAGCTCTCAAAAATACAGAAAACACATTCATTAATACATTCGCTACGAGCGAAGCTGGCAGGATAACATGGCAGAAAAAGAAACACCACATAACCCAAAGAATATCATTGAGGCAACTCCTGAAAATATGCAGCAATTAGCTGAAGCTCCTGTTGAAGAGAGGAGAGAATCTCCTGAGCTAGATGCGTGGAAACCTAAGACACAAATTGGTCGAGAGGTTAAAAGCGGAAAAGAGAAAGATATTGATCATATTATCATGAATCGAACGAAAATTCTTGAGCCACAGATTGTTGATATGCTTCTTCCTATTGAACATGACTTGCTCTCTATCGGTCAGGCAAAAGGAAAGTTTGGAGGCGGAAAGAGACGCGCTTGGAGACAAACACAAAAGAAAACGATGGAGGGAAATGTTGTTACTTTTTCAGCGATGGCTGTTGTTGGCGATCGTAACGGTCACGTTGGTATTGGCGTCGGAAAAGCAAAAGAAACATTACCTGCGCGAGAAAAAGCCTTACGTGCAGCTAAGCTTAATATTATTCGCGTTGAGAGAGGCTGTGGCCATTTTGACTGTTCATGTGACCAACCGCATAGTTTGGCACTTGCAGTGGAAGGCAAGTGTGGTAGCGTACGCGTCAAGCTCTTACCTGCACCGCAAGGAACGGGACTTGTTGTAGGAAATGAACTCAAAAAGATTTTACGACTTGCAGGCATTAAAGATGCTTATGGGATCACTAAAGGGCAAGTCAGAACAACAATCAATGCAGGTACTGCTTGCTATAATGCTCTTGCTAAAACAACTGAGGTGCGAAGATGATCATTATTATTCGTATTTCAGGAATGGTCGAAATTCCACAAGCTGTACAAGAGACGCTGTATCGCATGAGATTGAGACAGAAATACGCTGCAGTCATCGTTCATGACACTCCAGAAGTCAGAAAGCTTCTTGAAAAGGTTCGAAATTTCGTTGCATTCGGTACGATTGATGAAAAGATGCTTGAGCAACTTCTGATCGTAAGAGGAGAACGTTATGACAAGAAGAAAATGGATGCTAAAACAGTTGTTGCTGGATTGAGCAAGAAGGGCCTTGAAGATCTTGGAGTGAAACCTTTCTTTAGACTTCACCCGCCTCGACGTGGAATCGAAAGTAAGAAGCACTTTGGTACGGGTAAGGGCGTGTTGGGAAATCATGGCGATCAAATTCATCTGCTACTTGGGAGAATGTTGTGAAAGTCAAAAAAAGAAAGAAATCAACACGATATCGAGGCTCGCGTCTTAATCGCAGAGGCTACAAGAATCGTACCAAGGGTTCTGGTAATCGTGGCGGTTATGGGATGGCCGGTACTGGTAAGCGTGGTGACCAACGCAAGACACTTATTTTGAACTTACATGGTAATCGTTACTTCAAGAGAGATAAGTCTGTTGCAAAGAATGCTCTGCCTTCCATCAGCATCCGCACTATTGAAGAAAGACTTGAACATTTTGTACGAGAAAAGAAAGCAAAGCAGTCCGGTGATGGCTATGAGATTGATCTTAAGACCTATAAAATCGTAGGTAGTGCGAAGCCTCACTCTAAGTTAATCATCAATGCTCGTACTGCCTCTGCAGGAGCCAAAAAGGCGGTTGAGGCTGCAGGCGGAACGATCACTGTGCAGCCTAATGTTTAAAAACTGTAGGGATTTATCGAGCTGTGGCACTTAAATCAATCTTACAACATCTTCCAGAAGTCAGAAAGCCTACTGAAAAGAAGCTCAGTTTTAACGTAAAACTCAAGTGGACACTGATTATTCTTGGTCTTTTCTTTATTCTCTATAATATTCCGCTCCATGGATTGAGCGCAAACTCTCTTGAGCGATTTCAATTTCTGGCAGTTATTTTAGGAACTGATTTTGGAAGTATCATCAGCTTGGGTATTGGTCCGATTGTTATGGCCTCCATTATCTTGCAGTTGCTTGTTGGTTCAGGTATTTTATCAATTGATACCAAGACTGAGGAAGGTAAGCGATACTTCCAAGGCATTCAGAAGCTTGGTGTATTGTTCTTCATCCTCTTTGAGGCAATAGTGTACGTCGCGCTGGGAGGATTGCAAGCTGCACCCGGTTATCAGACACTTGTCATTGTTCAGCTAATCTTGGGTGGCCTAGCAATTATGTTTATGGATGAAGTGACGAGCAAGTGGGGCTTTGGATCAGGCGTTTCATTATTCATTCTTGCAGGAGTTGCTCTACAAATCTTCGTTGGACTCTTTCAGTTTATCGGACCAACAGGAGAGAATTGCCTGGTTGACTTTGGAAACACGACTTGTGCTGGTAAAATATTAGTAATCATTCAGGCAGTCATTAACGGTGCTCCTCAGGAGGCAGTTCTTGCTATCTCCGTTATCTTAACTACGGCAGTTATTTTCTTAGGCGCAGTATGGGCTCAAGGATTGAAGATTGAGATTCCACTTTCATTCGATCGACTGAGAGGATATGGGGTAAAATGGCCTCTTGCGTTCTTTTACGCTTCAGTCATTCCCGTTATCCTTGTTTCAGCTCTTGTAGCGAATATTCAACTCTTTGGAAGCCTACTTGAGACCAAGCTTGGACACGCAACACTGTTAGGTAGCTTCTCCAATGGTCAGCCCATTTCAGGGTTAGCTTTCTGGCTCGGCTATACTAATTTGGTTGAAGCCATTATTAGAGGCAGCTTTACTACAGGTATTATCATTCAGAGCATCGTACACGTACTCTTCTATATGGTTTTTGCTACGATCTTCTCGGTGTTTTGGGTTAAGACCTCTGGTATGGAAGCAAGCGCGCAGGCAAGAAATATTATGGCCTCTGGACTACAAATTCCAGGATTTAGGAAAGATGAGCGTGTCCTTGAGAGTGTACTTGAACGATATATCATGCCCTTGACCATTATGGGCGGACTTGCAGTCGGTGCACTTGCAGCTATTGCTAATATCTTGGGGGCTTTGACAGCAGGAACATCTATTCTGCTCGCCGTTATGGTAACGTATCAGTTCTACCAAAATATTGCTCAGCAACACGCATTAGACATGCATCCTTCCTTGCGAAAGTTCGTAACCTAACGGTTTAAATAATCCTTCTTCTTTGAGTTTTGATGAAGAAGGGATTTATCATTTATTTTGCAGTCTTGCTTATTTCGTTATTTATTGGGGCACAATGGAATAACCTTCCTACGGTTAGAACAGTAGTGCATGCCTTGCTTGATCCGACTGCAGGAGCGCTTTTAGAGTGGAATGTATGGATCGGATTTGTCGTCGTCGTTGGTATTATCAGCTTTATTTTAATGGGAGTACAACGAATCTTCGTCGATCAGAAAGAGATGCGGGCACTTAAGGAAGAACAAAAATTTATTCAGAAAGAGATGAAGAAGTATGCTGAACATCCTGAAAAGATGATGGAATTTCAGAGAAGACAGCTACAAACGATTAGCAAGACGTTCCATCTTATGGCTTATTCATTCATGGTCACTGCGGTACCTATTATTCTCTTCTTTAGATGGTTCCAAGAAATTCTTTTACCTATCTGGGGCAACTGGTGGGTACTCTATTATTTGATTGGGGCAATTGCTTTCTCAAGTCTATTTAAGAAAGTTCTCAGATTAGCGTAGGAACATTTTTATAGCTTCATTCGAAAAAAGAATATGAATCATCAGTTGATTATGCGTGCCCAACATTATTATGAACAATCTCAGCAAGCAGAAGAACAATTAGTACAAGTCCAGGAGCAGCTCAGGCATTTAGGAGAGTTCCAAAAAAGCCTTACTCTGTTTGAAAAGCCGGCTCATAAAGAAATCTTTGCAGCTTTGGGAAGAGGAATTTTCTTTCCTGCTGAAATCAAAGGCAATGAGATGCTGGTTGATGTTGGGGCAGGAGTTTTTGTCAAAAAAACAGTGGCTCAGGCGCATATTCTTGTTGAGAAACAAATTAAGAGACTTCATGAATTGAAGCAAACGCTTCAGAGCCTCATCGACAGCCTTACTGTTGAACTCGAGAGTTTAGCACGAGAGCTTGAGAAAATGCGACATGTATAAGAAACTATTTAAGGCTCGTTGAGTTTTCGCGGTCATGTTAGAGATGATTATCAGTCCGCAAAAGGCGGAGCGTAGACCTTGGGAATTATTTTTTGTCGGATTGTTTTATGCGAGCCTTTCTATTTTGTTAGTCAATTGGATTTTTGCTAAAGATAGTGTCTTGGGGGCTTACTCGGGCATCCTTGTGGTGACTTTTACCGTTATGTTTTCCTTGCCTTTCATGTACTATCTTATTAAACTTGAGGAGGAGCGTGCGGTGCAACATATTGGTGCGCTCAAACTCTTGGGACAACACAGGTATGCGCTTTGGGCGTTTCTCTGGCTGTTTATTGGCTTTGTGGTTGCGTTTTCGTTTTGGTATATCATTTTACCTTCAACTCAAAGCTTCAAGGCTCAGATTGATACTTTTTGCTTGATCAACCGCCCAGGTAACTTTCAATCATGCGTTGCGCAGTATGGGACGAAGAGTTCTGTGCAGACCGTGTTTGTAACCAACAAAGAAAGACTTTTCTTGATCTTTGCTAATAATATTTATGTACTCATTTTCACGTTGCTGTTCTCGCTTATTTTTGGTGCGGGAGCAATTTTTATTCTTGCATGGAATGCAAGCGTTATCGCTGCAGCCATAGGGATATTTAGCCAGTCTGAACTGAGCTTGCTGCCCGCGGCGCTTCTCAGATACATGATTCATGGGCTACCGGAGATTGCAGCCTATTTCATGGCGGCTTTAGCAGGAGGAATTGTATCGGTGGCAGTGATCAAACATAAGATGGGATCTGAAGGATTTTGGGACGTGCTCCAAGATTCACTCGATTTGATTATTGCGGCAGTAGCTATTTTGTTCCTCGCTGGCCTCCTCGAGGTATTTTTGACCCCCTTTCTCTTTAATTGAAAGATTTATAAAACTGGATAAAGTGAGAGCTATATGGAGTTTCGATGTAATCGTTGCAGGTATCGGTTTAAATCGGATAAGATGCCAGAGCGCTGCCCGTACTGTGGCGAGAAAAAAGCGCTTGCTGCCGATGAAAATGCCGAGGACTTGCTTGAGAGTCTTGTATGAGCGACCAGGAATTGATTGAAGAGCGAAAAAGAAAAGTGCTTCATTTTCTAAAGAGGCGCGTCGATATAGTTGCTTATGTAATTCTTTCCTGTATTATTGCTCTTGCCGTATGGATACGTGTTCAGCCTATGCGCGTTAACCCTGCAACAGGTAAACCCGGGTTATGGGACATTGCTACGGATAACTGGACATTGGGGCCTGACTTAGATCCCTTTTTGTTTCTTAGATGGGCGAAGTATATTGTTGAACATGGAACGCTCTATACTGTTGATATGATGCGTTACGTACCTTTAGGATTTAATACTAAATTCGAATTGCTTCTTTTGCCCTATCTCATGGCTTGGTTCCACCCTCTTGCTTCTATCTTCGGCTCGCAATCAGTTACGCAGTCAGCAGTCATTTTCCCCGTCTTTATGTTTGCGCTTACAGTGATTGCTTTTTTCCTATTAGTATACGAAATATTTCTCCCGCTAAGTGGAAAGAAGAAAAGTACCATCATTGCGCTCAGTTCGTGTTTATTTTTATCCATACTTCCCCCCCTTCTACCGCGCACTATTGCAGGTATTCCGGAAAAGGAATCTGTGGCTTTTTTCCTTCTCTTTCTTACCTTCTTCCTCTTCTTACGAGCTTGGCGCTCGAAGCGCCCGAGCGGTAAATATCTTATCGCGTTGCTTGCGGGGCTCTCTACTGGGGCAATGGCCATCACCTGGGGCGGTAATATCTATATCTTCGTTACTCTTGGTTTAAGTCTGTTCATTGCTTTCTTTATGGGGCAGATGGATAAACATAAAGTTGGAGCGGCTTTTGTATGGCTCGTGACCACCATGATCATTATGAATCTCTTCTCTTTAAGATATCCTGCACGCGATTTGGCAACATCTACAGTGTTATTAATTGCGGCACTGCCAATCATTCTCTTTTGTGCACACTACGTGCTCGCCAATACCCCCTTAAGGAAATATACAGAAAGGGGATGGATAAGTAGAACGCCTCTTCCCGTTATTTCTCTTGTTATAGTCGCTATCTGCGGTATTATTATCATGTCCTTTCTTGCAGGCCCACAGCTTATATTCACGAAAATAGGAGACATCACTAAACCATTGGTTGCTCCAATCAGTGATCGATTGGGCGTCACCGTTGCAGAAAACAGGCAGCCATTTTTTAATGAATGGACGAGTAGCTTTGGACCTGTAGTTGCAGGCATACCTTTGTTCTTTTGGCTATTCTTCTTTGGATCCGTCTATTTGTTTTACCAGGTTACAAAAGATTTTAGCCCAAAGCAAAGATGGCTTCTCACGGGTAGCTATCTTTTCTTTTTTATTGCTCTCATCTTCAGCCGGTATTCCGACACCTCTCTCTTTAATGGAACAAACACAATAAGCCTTCTCTTTTACCTTTCAGGAATATTAGTGCTTCTTGGTGCTTTTGGATTTGTCTACTATCGCAATTATCGCAAAAATACGCTGGAAGGATTTAGGGGCATAGACTTCGGGACAATTCTGCTCTTCTCATTATTCTTCTTTAGCATCGTCTCTGCGCGTGGGTCTGTAAGAACAATTATGGTGCTCGTCCCAGTTGCTTCCATCATGGTGTCTTACCTTGCCGTTAGTCTTATCGCCTCTGCTCAATCGCATCGAGAGCAAAAGAGGATTGTTGTTGCCGTTCTTGCAGGAGTGGTCGTTCTTGCCTCTGCATATTCCGCGATTGCATTTTATAATGAATCGATCACTCTTGCTGAATCGTATATTCCTAGTGCCTATACTTACCAATGGCAACATGCGATGAGTTGGGTAAGAAACAGCACGCCGCAAAATGCTGTTTTTGCACATTGGTGGGATTATGGTTATTGGGTACAATCAATTGGAGAGCGTGCAACCGTACTTGATGGAGGTAATGCCCAAGTTTATTGGAACCATCTTTTGGGACGACACGTCCTTACTGGAGAGAGTAAAAAAGAAGGATTAGAATTTATGTATGCCCATAACGTAACACACCTTCTTATCGACTCAACCGAAATTGGCAAGTATACTGCATTTTCGAGCATTGGTAGCAATGAAGAATATGATAGATATAGTTGGATTAGTACATTTACTTTGGACCCGAGCCAGACCGTAGAGCGAAAAAACGTGAGCGTGTATATTTACCAAGGACAGTTCGTGCTTGATGAGGATATCAGCTATACCCTCAATGGGACACACGTATTTCTTCCCGCTGGAGGAGCTGCATTGCTTGCAGTAATTGTAGAAAGGAACATTGAAGGCGAGATCGTGAGTGCTCCATTAGGGGTCTTTGTCTATCAAAATAATCAAATACAATTGCCAATTAAACATGTTTTTGATGAACAGCTATTTGATTTTAACGATGGTGTTGAAGCAACAATTGTTATGATGCCTCGGCTCGTACAGGCAGACCAAGGAATACAACTAGTCCAAGATGGGGCATTTCTCTACCTGAGCGAAAGAGTACAGAATTCAAACTTGGCCCATCTTTACCTCTATGGCGAGCAAGATTCTAATTATCGGTTAGCGCACAGCGAAGATGACTTTATTGTTAAAGAACTTAAAACTCAAGGACTTAGCAGCAATGATTTTGTTCTTTTTGATAGTGTTCGTGGTCCGATAAAAATATGGGAAATCAACTATCCTGAAACTATTGAGCTAAGACCGGAATTTCTTGAGACTTATTGGCCAGAATCGCTCAGGAGAGTTTGATGGACGTCATCCTTTTAGTTCCAGTCATGATCAGTTTTTTGATAAGCATTATATTCCTCCCTTCTTGGATAAAAAAGGCACATGCTATTCACCTCGCGTGGCCAGACATGAATAAAGCACCTCATGGAAAAGTTGCAGGATCGGGCGGAATAATCGCTAGTTTAGGTTTTATTTTTGGAGTATTGATCTTTATCGCATACCGCACATTTATCGTACAGACTAATGATTTCCTCGTAGAAACGCTCGCTATGCTTTCTTCAGTTATTTTTCTTTCTTCAATCGGGTTGATTGATGATTTACTAGGCTGGCAAAGAGGGGGTTTAAGGAGAAGACATCGCATCGTATTAGTTGCTATGGCAGCCATACCGCTCATGGCTATTAATGCTGGTAAATCTCAAATATTTACTCCCTTTTTAGGGTCGCTGGATTTGGGTATTTGGTATCCGCTTATCGTCATACCATTGGGCATTATAGGGGCCACCACTACGTTCAATTTCCTAGCAGGATTCAATGGGCTTGAAGCGGGACAAGGCGTTCTACTCCTCTCTGGGATAGCAACAGTGGCTTTTCTGACCGGTAACACGTGGATAGCAGTCATTGCCTTATGTATGATTGCTGCCCTTCTCGGATTCCTTATATTCAACTTTTATCCAGCTAGTGTTTTTCCTGGGGACTCGCTCACTTACGCTGTTGGGGGGCTCGTGGCAATTTTACCGATCCTTGGAAATTTTGAGCGTATAGCGGTATTTTTCTTTATTCCCTACATTATTGAATTCCTTCTTAAATCACGGGGTGGGCTGGTTAAACACTCGTTCGGCATGCCGAGAGAAGACGGAACGTTAGATCTTAAGTATGATAAAATGTATAGCCTGAATCATGTAAGTATTTTACTCATGAAAAAGTTTGGAATTGTCGCAACTGAAAAAAAAGTAGTTTATAGTATCTGGTTTTTACAAGCAATCATCATTGTTCTGGGGCTGCTTATTTTCAGACAGAGCATATTTTTAACATGAACATCGATAAAACATTATTGAAGGGAAGTGTTATTCTGTTCGTGACGTTAGGGATGTTCAATTTTTTAAATTTTATATTTCAGTTTTCGATGGTTCGGTTATTAAGCATTGCCGACTACGGGATGCTCGCCGCTCTCTTTTCTATTATTTATATTTTCGGGGTCTTTTCTGAATCGATTCAGCTGGTAATTACGCGCTATACCTCATCTGAGAATGATCCTGGACGGTTAAAAAATATTATGAAGCGATCAATAAAAAAGGCATTTATTTTCTCTTCCCTTATTTTTGCTATCTACTTGATCATATCTGTTTTTCTCTCAGCCTTTCTGAAAATTCCGTACCTCCTTTTGGCATTTAATGGGTTGTTGCTTTTTTATTTTTTCCTAATACCTGTAACGCGCGGAGTGATGCAAGGAAGGAAAGCCTTTGGAAGTTTGGGATTTAACCTTGTAGTTGAATCCGCTCTTAAAGTTGTGTTTGGTGTTTTGTTGGTCGTGCTCGGATGGGGAATCTATGGGGCCATTGGAGCAGTAATTATAGGCGGGGCTATTGCATTTGTATTTTCTCTTCTATCGCTCAGAGATATTACAAAATCCCAAGAAAAACCACTCTCTACCCCCAGAATCTATCGTTATTCTGGGCCGCTCTTTGTTATCGTACTTATTATCACTGCATTTTACAGCGTGGATGTTCTTATAGCCAAAATAGTCTTTAGTGAAGTAATGGCTGGGTATTATGCCATTGCTGCTGTGCTGGCAAAAACTATTTTCTGGGGGACACAGCCAATTAGTAAGGCCATGTTTCCTATTACGGCCGAGGATGCTGACAAAAAGAGACCTTCTGGAAAGATTTATCGTAACGCATTAATGATCGTTTTCCTTTTAATTGCTGTAGCTCTTATCATCTTTTACTTCTTTTCACGATTAATTATTACAATTTATGCAGGCGAATTCATTGCAGAGGCTGCAAGTATTCTGTTTTATCTAGGCGTTGGCTGCGCACTCTTATCTTTTGCTAATTTGAACTTGCTCTATCATCTTTCTAGAGCCGAATTGAAACGGTATTGGCTTTTTGGTATATTTATCGTGCTTGAAATAGCCCTTCTCTTTTACTTCTCAGGTAGTCTGGTTGAATTCTCCCTAGCATTTATAAGTGCTGCCGCGGCATTTCTATTTGGAACAATCGTGCTTTTGAAAGAATGAAAAAGATATCTATAATTATGCCTGCATACAATGAAGAGAAACGAATAGGCAAGACTCTCGTATATTATTCGCAATTCTTTGACGAACTTATGCAAAAAGGAAAAATGGATTATGAAATTATTGTAGTAATTAACAACACGCGAGATAGGACGCACGTTATCGTGGAGGAAGCGCAAAGAGTTAATCGTCACATACGATTCCTTAATCTTAAGGAAGGAGGCAAGGGGCTTGCAGTAATTGCAGGATTTAAGGATGCTCTACAACGAGACGCCACCATTATCGGTTTTGTGGATGCAGACATGGCAACTCCGCCTACCGCTTTGTATGAGCTTATGCGATCTATGAATGGTCACGACGGAATTATCGCGGCTCGATGGAGACCAGATAGTACTATCATTAATCCGTGGGGGGTCCTCGGTAACCTCAAGAGCTTTGTTTTTAACACTCTGGTGAGAATACTCTTTCTTTTTCCTTATAGGGATACTCAATGTGGGGCTAAATTATTCAAAAGGGAAGCAATTGCCAGCGTTAGCGACGGTATTGGTATAACTCGATGGGCGTTTGATATTGAATTACTTTATAAGATGCGCAAACAAGGTTTCTCTATTGCAGAAGCCCCAACTGTATGGGAAAATAAGGAAGATACGAAGATTAAGCTGATTAAAGCCTCTGCAGAGATGTTTCTTGCTGTTGTCCGACTGAGACTCGTTCACTCTCCACTCTCCTTCGTGGTAAGTGCGTATGATGCTCTTCCGGAACAATTAAAAATACATCATCGGATTTGGAGATAATGACTATCGCTTTAGTTTCTTCGAAGGGTGGCCATCTCGGTCAGATGAAGCTCCTCTTTGACCGAAGGACTCTAGGAAGCGTCAGGGCAATATTGGTGACCGAAAGCGAGCGCAAGCAGAAAGTTGAGGCACGGAGCTTTCTTAATCAGCACCCCACTTATTTTTTCAGAAAAGACCATCTGGGGTTCAACCCCTTTCGGTATTGGATTGCGATAATGAATCTATTACGTATTTTTAAGAAAGAGAGAGTCACTCTTCTTATTACAAATGGAGCCCAGTTATCCATCGCTGCAGTCATTGCCGCTAAAATTATGGGGATCAAGACTGTCTTTATCGATACAGTTATACGAGTAAAAACGCCAAATTGGTCTGCACGAGCCTGCTATCCTTTCTCAGATATCTTTCTTGTGCAGCACTCAAGCATGGTTGCAAAGTACGGTAAGCGGGCGAGATTTGTCGGAGGCATTGTATGATTTTTGTTACCGTGGGAACTCATCCTGGCCAATTTGATCGACTCGTAAAAAGAATGGACGAAATTGCTCCGTTTCTTAAAGAAAAAGTAGTTATCCAAAAAGGATTTACCGATTACGTACCGCGCCATGCCGATTCTTTTGCTTTTACAGATGATATGGAAGGCTATTATAGCAAAGCACGACTTGTGATCTCACAAGCAGCGACCACTGTTATCGAGTTTGCACTGCATCAAAAGCCGCTTATTATTGTACCTCGCCAGAAGCGGTTTGGAGAGCATATTAACGATCATCAAGTTGAATTTGCAGAGTATTTCGCGCAGAAGACTGGAGTGCTCTGTGTGATGAAAATAGATGCCCTTACTCCTGCACTTCTTAGAGGCTATCGCTCCCAGCCACATCTCAAGAAAGATGGACTACATAAACTGCAACACTATTTGGGAAAGATCGTGAGGGAACATGCAACCTGAAAAACGTGCGAAGAATAGGCTCGATTACATACTATCTTTAGCTAACGTTGGCAAAAATGATAGGGTGTTGAACGTGGGAGTTTCTAACATTCCTGAAATTGAGATTGCTCTTGAAAATCAGGTTAAGGAATGCTGGACTATTGACCTTGACAGAAAAAAGCTTGATAATGCGCGCAAATACCTCAAAAAAACAAAACTTATACATGGATATATTTATGTTG
>CAYHLN010000019.1:14485-15717 GCA_964357505.1 Candidatus Woesearchaeota archaeon
ATGATGGTTCCTTGTTGAAAAAAGGCTACTTTGATACCATCATCATTCTTGAGGTCTTAGAACACCTTGAAGATGATAATCGGGCCGTAAAAATACTTAAAAGCTATCTGAAGAAAGGAGGCACGATTATTGCTTCTGTGCCCAATCGCCATTTGCTGCATTTATTTAATCCCGTCATGTACACACAACACAAGAGACACTATTCCAACTTGATGGCTAAGCAACTCTTTAGCAGAAACGGCTTACATGTTGATCATCTTAATGTTGTTGAGTGCTGGACGTTGCTTGCAAGCCTCTACTATCACCTCATTATGAAAGTGTTATTCCGGAGAGAAGTGTCTTTTGGGATTTTCAAAGGTGTAGCCGATAGGACCTACGGGCAAATCAACAAATCTGGTCTGGATATTGTTCTTCGAGCGCGAAACCACTAACGAGCATAGGAGAAAAAAGTGCGCGTATTGAATAAACCAATCGTAAGATATTCTAGCGTGATAAAGAAAACATAGAACGGATGCAGCAGCCAGACTCGTTTCCCTGTACGGGCTGCCTGTCGCACACCGAGCAATAGCGGGCCGATAATGCTGAGATTATAGGCTACCTGGAGAGCAAACACTACCTTGCCTCGCAGCCCTCTGTCAACCCAGCGGTATTGACGATGTTTATAGCCCGACTTAAAGAATCCCCGAAAGTACCTTCCCTTCTTTGCCATAAAATCAAGCAGGCTGCCAGACGTGTTGTGATTAACACGGGCCTTGGGAGTGACTGCTACTTTCATTCCATAGTTTGCCATGGCTGCAAAAACATCAACTTCTCGCGTGTAGCCTCCTATTGTGTTAAAGACTTCTTTTCTGAAAGCACACCCGTTTGCTCCTGCGTAAAGTACTTTGCCGTTGCCGAGTGTGTAGACATAATACCCATTTTCTCTTGCAAAGCGTTCAGGGTAAAGAGTAACTTGCGCCACTAGGGAGTGGGGCACTGCAAAAGGGTCTTCAACACCCAGGGAATTAATATACTCTAAAAAGAGTGAATCCCCTGGATTATGGGCAAGCATTGACTGCGAAGCCATACTGTTCCGATCGAGCTCAAACGGCTCCAGGATGCGGGTTATCCAGTCAGAGCCAACGATAATGTTATCGTGGTCAAGGAAAATGACGTACTTGCCTCTCGCGCTTTGCTCCCCCATGGCTTTGCTCATGCCCTTACCTTCGGATAGCTTGCGAGGGTTGTGTAGC
>CAYHLN010000020.1:0-15688 GCA_964357505.1 Candidatus Woesearchaeota archaeon
CTTCTGCTGTAAAGTCATAATCAACATCAGGATATCTGGTCTTTAGCCAATCTAATAATGTTTTTGAGCGTTCTAGTTTAGTCTGAATAATTTGTCGTGCAATATCAACTCTTAAAATTGGATTCTTATAAGATTCATATTGTGCAAATTTAGTTTTTACTTGAACACTTTCAGGCGGAAGCATAGTTGTAAGCAGTTTTCCATCCCAATTAAGAATAGTAACTTGCACATTATGTTTAATAAGCCAACGAATAGCATCGATACTCATATCTCCTGATCGTCCATAAATAACTATGTTATCAAATTCCATTCTTTTAGGAGAAAAAACATATTCTTTCGGCTCATCATCAACGGAAAATCTTCCATCTTTAACATACAGTTTAGCTCCGTCTACATGCATGTTAATTCCATGTCCGTTTAATAAGAGCATCTTCATTTTTTATTTTCCTCCATTCTTTCTTTTACCCTATCTCTTAATTTTTGAATTAAGTCTGATTTTTCCTTTTTTCCATTCTTAATAAGATTCTTTTGTATATCATAAAGCTCTGATCCGCTTTCATATATCAAGTTAAGAAGATATTTTTGATTATATCTATTAAGAAATCCATCCTCTCCTTGAGTATCCATATCACAATTTTTAATGTCTTCTTTAAGCTGTTCTAAAATTGTAAGATCTTTGTAATAAGCTAATAGAGAGATAGAATAGGATCTAAAATTTTTCTGTTCTGTTCCTTTCTCAGGATATTTCCGCAATATTCTATTCAATTCGGCTTTCAATTCTCCTATTTTATCTTTACTTGGCTCTATTTTTCTTTTATCAATATGTTCATAGAGAAGGATAAGGGTTAAATTAATAATTTCTAAATTATCTCTTTTCAGAAAATCAACAAGAGTGTCTAGCTGTTTAGATGAAAGATTGTAATAGCTATAGTGAAATATCTCGGACAGTACAAGTCTGATCTCAGAAATAGATGTTTTGTTATTAACTTTCAACAGAATACTATCTAAATGTTCTTTTGCTTTGCTTATTTTTGGAGTTATATAATAAGTAGCACGTTCATGGTCTCTTTTTATCTTCCACTGTAAAGTCTCTTCTTTTGAAAGTTTTCTTAATTCTCCAGTTTTTACGAGAGAGTTAATTTTTCTTCCTACAACTGTTCTAGAATGACCTGGTTTTTTATTATTGACTATTGCTTCAACTATTGTTGTCCATTCAATTGGTTTTCCAAATTTCTCAATATATTTTACTATTTTAGTTTCAACAGTTGTTTCATTTCCCATTTTTAGTTTCAACCTTGCTTTTATCTTCGGTAATTGTTAAGTATTTTAGTTTCATTTTTGATATCATATTAGATGTCGAACCATCTATAAATAGGTTTCGGTTATACTTTTTATGGAAACAAAAAACAGACTTATTGTAAGCTTACCGAGTGCATTAAAAAGGATTGTAGAGAAATCAGCTAAACATAGAGGGTGTTCTCAGGCTGAAATTATTAGGGCTGCGTTGTATGAACATCTTTCTGATTTATTGAGAGAGGATAATAAGGTAAATAAAAAATGACTATGTTCTCACATCGTAAAGGATGGGAAACTTTTTCCAAATGGAAAAAAGAGCATACAAGGACAAGTCAATACGTTAGTAAAATAATTCGACTCCATAAGCTTTTTCCAAAGGCTACGTTAAAAGAATTAAGATTTCTTAAAATTGGAACGATTGACCTTTCTCGTAAACCTTGGAACTTTCTTACAGGATATGAACGAGATTTGAGAATAAAAGCTCTCTATGTAATATCTGATATTATAAAAGGTAAAAAGATTGAACTATCTCTCTTTGAGAACAACATTACTTTGCAAGATTTACTTATCCATGCTGGCAAGACGCTCTATAAAAAAGGAGAGAATTGGTTTGGAAGAAAAAATAATAAGATACAGAGAGAACGATGGTTTTATTCTAATGGGAAAACAGTATATGTTATAATTGATAATTCACATTACGCTTCTCTCATAAGTAAATATCTATATGCTGTAAGGGAATCTATCAAAACAGGCGATGACTCGCTTCTAAAACCTTTCAAATATAAGAAAATAAAGGATGTATATGGGAGAATATACTCTTTTGAGACTAATCTAAAAAAACTTTACGAATTAGATGAGATGTACGAACGTGAAGGGGATAGGCCGATTTATGGAAGATAATGCCTCATTTATCGCAAAGTTGAAAATAAGACTGCAAGATAGAAAATATTCAACATATGGAATTTGCGAAGTATGTGGAGAAATCAATCCTTTTGTTCTCAAACGAATAGTTTTAGAAGACCATCACGAATCAACAAAAGCTTCTTATCCAAAACATACACGAGTATTGTGCTTAAATTGTCATGCCGTCATAACTTATCATCAAAATTCTTTACCTCCTGAATGGAGAAAAGCTCAATTATCTATACAGGAAAGAATTGACTTTATTTCTCTATCGCATGCGGCCATTGAAATGAGAATGGCTGAGGTGAAAGCAAATCTTATTAGGATGAAATACCTTACTACTCATAATGAACATAGCGATAAGAGTATTAACCGAGAAAATAAAGAAGGAACAAAGTGAAGAAGAGGAAAAACCTCCTAGATTACCTTATCACTTTCCAACTAAGAAGTTTAACAGAGTCTTTGTTTTTGATACAGAAACAACAGCAGATGAATTTCTTAATCTGAAATTTGGCTATTTTGAGATTCGTGAATTTCATCAAAGAGAGTACGGAGGTTTATTTTATGATGATAGAGTTGTTAGTGGTGAAGAGATAAAAATACTAAGAGAATATTCTCAAAAACACTCTTTGCGCTTATTTACCTTAGACCAATTCATGGAGATTTTCTATTTAGAAATATATGAAAGAAGAAGTTTGTGTGTTGGTTTCAATTTAAAATTTGACCTCTCCAGACTTATACAAGATTATGCTCCTGGAAGAAAAGAAGGAAAGGGCGGATTTTCATTAACACTGTTTAAGGATACTTTCAGGCCAAGACTAAGAATTAAGCAATTTACGGGAAGATATTTTACTATTCAATTTGTGCGTGGAGATGGAAAAGAAAAAGGTGAAGATGGTAAGTTAAAGAAGATATTTTCGGGATATTTTTTAGATGTTCAAAACCTCGCTTGTGTTCTTACAGATGAACGTTCACTCTCTTTAGAAAAAGCATGTGATATTTTTCAAACAAAAATTAAGAAGATGAAAGTTAAAACGCATGGAAAAATAACTCCTGAATATAT
This sequence comes from Candidatus Woesearchaeota archaeon, assembly GCA_964357505.1. Classification (GTDB taxonomy): domain Archaea; phylum Nanobdellota; class Nanobdellia; order Pacearchaeales; family GW2011-AR1; genus JBBSZK01. The sequence goes on from CAYHLN010000020.1 coordinate 3,263, forward strand.
AGATTATAATCTCTTAGATGTCCAGGCAACCTACGAAGTCTATAAAAAAGTCATGCAAGAGTTTAATAAATATGGTTTAGATATCAATCCAATTAAGGTTATGTCTAATGCTTCTCTAGGTAAACAAGCACTTCGTCAGTTTAACGTTTTACCCTTTAATATGCAAAATCATCTCTTTCCTAAAAAAATTCTTGGAAAAATTATGAGCAGTTATTATGGAGGAAGATGTGAAGTAAAAATACGTAAACAACCAACAGAAATAACAGTTCTTGACTTTTTCAGCACCTACCCAACTATTTCATTATTGCTTGATATTTGGAAGTTCGTAATTGCTGAAAAGATAAATTATGAGGAAAACACGCTAGAAGTACAAAAAATAATTAATGAGTTTAGTGAGGAGAAAGGTTTTGATAAGAATATATGGACTAATTGCATACATTTAGTTGAAATTGTTCCTGATGGGGACATTCTTCCATTTAGAGGCAATTATGATGAGGATTCGGGTAGTTATACAATTGGAGTTAACCCTTTCACCTATAACAAACCACTTTACTATTTTCTCCCAGATGTTTTAGCCTCCGTTTTACTCTCTGGTAAGAGACCGAAAATTACGAGAGCTTGGAAATTCACAGCGGAAGGAGTACAAAAGCAACTTACGAGATCTTCAGTGTATGGTTTGCTTATTGACCCAAAAACTGACAATCCGTTTAAACTACTCGTTGAAAAAAGAAAGTTTATCAAAGATAAGATGAAAAAAATTGATGAGGATAGTTCTGAATACAAACAGCTTGACGGTCAGCAAAAAGCTCTTAAAATATTAAACAATGCAACATCATACGGCATTTACATAGAGTTGCATCCTGAAAAATCAACGGAAGAAATTGAGATTTATAGTAATAAACAATTTATCTCAGAGGGAAAATCTGAAAAACAAGGAACTTACTTCAATCCCATTATTGGGTCTGTAATAACTGCTGGAGCTAGATTATTGCTTGCTCTCTGTGAAAAATGCATTCTAGATAAAGGCAAAAGTCACGCATATATGGATACTGATAGTTGTTTTGTACCTCCAGAACTAACTAAAGAAATACAAGATAAATTTAGAAAATTAAATCCTTACAGCTTTGACCAATCTATTCTAGAAATGGAAAAGGGAATGGATAATATATTATTTTATGGAATTAGTAGTAAACGATATTGTCTATATAGAAAGGAGGGTGAAAATATCATTATTCCTGATGGGAAGAAACTATTTTACAAACTTCATGGATTAGGTTACCTTACTAATCCTTTCGCAAAGAAAAATGATTCCGAAGAAGATGTAAAATGGCATAAAGAGGTGTGGAAAGATATCTTAAAGATGCACTACAATCCTGAATTAGAAAGTAAAATCATAGAATATTACGATAATTATTTTTCAATCTCTCATTTTAGTATTTCTACCAGTTATTTACTTACCAGATTTAAGAGCTTTAACCAAGACAAACCTCTTTCTCAACACATTAAACCGCTCAATTTTATTCTTGTTGGATATGGGAGACAGAAAAATAAAGAAGGCCAGATTATTAAGCCGATTGCTCCTCTCAAAGACAATCCACAAGACGTAGTTAAAAGCCCATTTCCTGATTATAAGTCTAAGACTGGGGAGATTTATCAAGGAAAAGAGTATTGGAAGACGCTTGGTAAAACATTTGAAGAATATGTCTCTCATCCAGAAAGCAAATATGAAGGTTCTATAGGGCTACTTAAAAGAAGACATATTCTCCCACAAAAGGTCATCTATATTGGAAAAGAGTCTGATGAGGTAGAGTTAGACCCTTTAGAAACTCACATGAATGAAATTTATGAGGATATAGAAGAACTACGCCAATTCATTATCGACCTTAAACCAGAAGAGGCCAGAATAATGGGAATAAAATATAGAAGCTCACTAGATAAATTACAAAAATCGGCTTCAAATAAAAATAAGGAATTAAACTTAAAAACCAAGAATATAAAGAAAGTGCTCAAATTCTACAATCTCACAAGGCGGGACAGAGCTTCTTTATAAAGCGTACACTTTTTTCACCATGTATATATCCCATGTGAGAAACGCCCGGACCAGGATTTGAACCTGGGAATCGCTTGCGCGAAACGGGATCTTTGCGTATAAACCTAGCAATCCCGCGCAGTAACCGCTGTGCCATCCGGGCTAACACTGGCTAGAATTGAGGGCTTTTAAGACTTACGTCTTACTCGTATATGTTGAATAAACGCGCCAGTCAAAGCGCCGAGCATATTGAATATCAAATCAAGTCCTGTGTTGTATACATCTCCTACGCCCGTCTCCGCTAGCGCGACAAACGCCACAAACTCCACAACCTCGTTCAACGCACCAAGCCCCATGGCTCCAATCCATGCAATAAAGATAATAAGCTTGGGATTCTTCAGACTACTCATGTGCTGTTGCAAGAGCTGATACACGACAATAGCCGTCACTAAAAATCCATAGAAATGAATAAATTGATCCATCTTCAAAATGTAAAAGTCTCCACCTTTGTCAATAATATCAATAATTCTGTAACGATAAAGTACATCCTCTCCTACGCGCAAGCTCCCTCCAAGCATATGAAGGAGTCCCCAAATAGTTAATCCCCAGAGTGCAAATAAATCAAGTTTGCTATATTTAACCGTAAAGATAATGACGAGCCCCAGTACAACCACTACGGCAATGTAAATAAGAAATTCATAATTGGCAATGCTCAAATAGTAAAGAATAAACGCTGCAAGATAGAGTGCGTTAAAGATAAACAACGTCCACAGCCCCTTACTCCATTTCATTGTTTAGAGTAGAGTCGCGCCTTGATAAATCTTTAGCGTCACCACAATCCTTATAAATCTCCCCCTAGTGTGATGAACATGGAGATAAAAGAGAGGTCGCGCCAAGAGATTGAAGCCCGTTTAGGCAAGATGGGCGATTACGTTCAAATTGACTATCTCCAAAGAGCACTCAGTACTCATCTTGATTTTGATACACGCAAGTTCGTCTTGACAAAGCTTGCAAGCATGTACGAAGATAAGGGTATGATTCTTGAAGCTGCAAAACTGATGAAATCAGCAGCAGAAATCAACACAACGTTCAAGACCAAAATCCAAGATTATATGAAAACAGTTGAGTTATATGTTCGTGGCGGCAGCTTCCAGGATGCTGACTTGATGTTTGCCCAGGCACTAGCGTTAGGCAATGAGCGTGAAAAGGGTGATATGAAATCTTCATATAAAAAATACTACACTGATTTGGCGCAGTTCCATATGCAGCGTGATAAAAGGCAATTAGCAAGAAAAACATATGAAAAGCTAATCACGCTCGACCTCAGTCCTGCTGAGAAGAAAGCTGCTCAGGATAGCCTCCTGCAGTTATACCAGAAGCTGGGCAACATCCGCGATTTCTATCGCTTGCGTGATGGCAGTATAGGGATGTAGGGCAAAACCAATCTTTATAAATTGAATTTTTCTAACCGACCATGGCAAGGCAAGCTAATTACGATGCGCGAAACGCATTTCTTAGGGAATCAATGTCTAAATTGGTATGGAGTACCTTTCGAGAAAGAGCAATAAATAGTGAAAACTTTTGTCGCGACCATTATCAAGAATTAGACTTTCCAACCCCAACTTCAGCATTAGGTTATGTTAATTCAGTGTTGACTGTTAAAAGGGCTCATTGCTCAGACCCAGAATCAAGAAAGAGCAGATTAACGAAGCAAGAGCTTCATCACTTCAGTAAGCTGCTTTATGCACTTCATGTCCCTGTTGTGTCACAAACAGTAGCCCATTTAGCAAGGCTAGAAAATAATTTTTCATATCCATGATTACTTTCTCTCTAATAAAAAATAATTATGCAGGTGCGTGTTCCCTGAATTTTTGAATGTTGTGAGTCGCTCTTTCTTCTCTATAATCTTAAAATAAGGCCTAAAAAGCTTTTCAAGGTCTAACATACTCGAATAGTAAATGGTAGCGCCGGTAATTCCTCTTCTCATTTTGCCTCCACCCCACTCCGGACTCTTCTCGTTAAAAGACAGCGAGATATATTTCCCGCCTTTAGGTAAAAGATGTGCGATGGATTTTATGTAACTTTTCCGTTTTACAAAGGGGATAAAGTGGAGAATGCCCCATTCAAACACCAAGTCGAACTGCTCATCGAGCAACGTATTAATTTTGAGAGCGTCCAACGCAATGAACTCAACAGTTACTTTAGCTAACCTTGCTCTATTCTTAGCATAGGCAATTGCCTTTTCTGCTATGTCTATGCCCGTTACGGTGAACCCTTGCTGAGCAAGCCAGATACTATGGTGTCCAAGCCCGCATCCAATGTCGAGCACGCGGCCAGGAAGGATCTCTTTATTCTTAATCAGGTCACTTAGCTCAAATGGCACGGCAGGCTCATCCCATGGAATAAGCTGAGGAGTACTATATGCATGCTCAAGTAACTCTCTATCTTTCATAGACAATGACCGTCTGAGCCGTATAAAAAGTATTCGAAAAAATAAAAAGGCCCAGGGGGCCAAAAATGATTATTAATCTAAAACGCCGTCGAGATCATCAAAGAGATGGTCAACGTCATTGTCATCCAAGACAAAATCAGAATCTTCCGATTCATCCTGTAGGTTGGTTTTTGTCACCATCTTTTTATGTTCCAACTCGCCAGAGTTTCTTTATAAATCTTTTGCAAAAATCTCCGACGGCAAAACACCAACCCTTCGCCATAAAAAAGTATTTAAACACCAACTTACCGATAACTCTTACGCCGTAGAAGCACAACATTTAAATATCCATTTTTTCTTTCTTAGTTACTCATATTCATCGAAAGATAAAGCGCTATTGCTTTACTCTTCGTTAACTAGTATCGTACCTATCTTTCTGAATAGAGCCAAAACAAATGGCAAAAGTAAGTCCAGTATCAATTAAGTATATGGTATACGCGACCTTTCGTTCAGAAGGTCCAGTAGAGAAACCAGATGTAATCGGAGCTATCTTCGGTCAGACCGAAGGTCTTCTTGGTGCAGATCTTGAAATGCGTGAACTCCAAAAAGAAGGAAAGATTGGCCGTATTGAAGTTGATTTAAACACCATTGATGGCAAGTCAGTAGGCGAGATTCGCTTACCAAGTGCATTGGATAAATCTGAAACAACCATTATTGCAGCTACTCTTGAAACCATTGATCGTATCGGCCCAACAGAGGCAAAGATTGAAGTCACACGCATTGAAGATGTCCGTGGTAACAAGCGAGATTATATTATCGATCGTGCAAAGAAGCTCCTAGAGCAGCTAGAAACAACGGAAGATCCCGAAATGGCTAAGAGCTTGAAGGAAGAGTCTCGAGCAGCCCGTATCCAAGAATATGGGGATGAGAAGCTACCAGCTGGAGATCTATCAGGAAATGAAATCATTGTTGTTGAAGGCCGAGCAGATGTTGTTAACTTACTAAAGAATCGTGTGAATAATGTTATCGGTATGGATGGCGCTAAGCTACCTCGTGGTATTGCTATACTGGGCAATGAGAAAGAGCTTACGTTGTTCGTTGATGGCGATCGTGGCGGCAAGCTGATTGCTCGTAATGTTATCAATAATGCTACGATCAAGTATGTTGCAGTAGCCCCAGATGGCAAGGAAGTTGAAGAACTTGCGGGCAAGGAAATTCTCATGAGTTTACGCAAGCGAATGCCTACTGAAGAATTCCTCTATCGCCTTGAGCGCAATGGTAACGATGATGACGTTCAAAAAAAAAACACGCTGACATTTGAAGGCGATGTAAAAAAGGTGATGCGTGATAAGTACGCAGAAATTAAGAATACCAAAAAAGCCATGCTTATTGCCCTGGATGGTGTATCAACAAAAGTTATTATGGCTTCAGCCGCCCCTGGTACTCTCAACCGCATGCCTGATCCAGTTCTTGCAGTTATTGTAGATGGCCAAGCAACGAGCGCGCTTATTGGTGCGTGTGAAGATAAGGGAGTCAAGTACCTTGGTGCTACCAATTTTGCTTCCGTTTCAACGCGATCACTTAATCTTTTGAGCTTGTAGCGGTTATATTTAAATAGCCGCGCCAACTATTTACAGAATGAATAAAAGGGTGGCCCTAGTAACCTCGGTTATTGTTCTTGTTATCCTTTTGGCGCTAGCGCTTTTCTTGACTTTTGGCTACACCTCATGTAATTCTCTTTCCTGCTACCAGAAGCAAATGGCACGCTGCTCTCTCGCTTCATACGTGCATGAAGAACCACAAGCCTCATGGGGTTATCAAATCCAAGGTCGCCAGCTAAATGAATGTGCCATTGAAGTAACCTTATTACAAGCAAAGGAAGGCGATCTCCAGCTGAGAGATTTTGAAGGCCATTCAATGACATGCTTCTACCCAGTTGGAGTGATTGCATTCCCTGAAAAAGACATGGCGCGCTGTCACGGCCGGCTCAAAGAAGATCTACAAGGCCTGATTATTGAGAAACTCCATCAGTATATACTTGATAATTTAGGCGAGATTGCCGCAGGGTTAGCTTAATTTCTAAAATCTTATATACGTCATCTCCTTTGCTGAGACATGATTCATTTTGGTCCTGCTGGACTTGGCCCGGTAAAAACTGCCCTTACGCAACTTGAAGCGTATCACAAGAAAGGCTTTCGTGCCTGTGAGATCGCCTTCACCTATGGCGCGTACATCAAATCAGAGACCGACGCACAAGCAATAGGAAAGAAAGCCAAAGAGCTCGGCATCTCACTCAGCATTCATGCACCCTACTTTGTTAATCTTAATTCTGCAGAGAAAGCCAAGCGTGAAGCAAGCAAAGTTCGTATCTTAGAATGCTGCCGTGTTGGTCATCTGTTACAAGCAAAAACCGTTGTCTTTCACCCTGGCTACTATGGTGAGGACAGGGAAGCAAGCTATCAGCAAGTCCGTACCTCGGTAAGCGAGCTTCTCACAGAAGTCAAGCGTAATAAGTGGAATATCTTGCTGGCACCAGAGACCATGGGCAAGGTAAACGTCTTTGGAAGTGTTGAAGAGGTCAGTCGCTTAGTCAAAGATACGGGTTGCTCCTTCTGCATTGATTTTGCCCACATCCTAGCACGCGATAAGGCAGTCGACTATGCCAAGGTAGAGAAGCTCTTTCCAGGAAAGAGCTGGCATGTACACTTCTCAGGCATCATCTATGGGGAGAAGGGTGAAAAGTCACATAAAACGACAACGCCAGAAGAATGGAAGCAGCTCCTTACTGCGCTATCAAAAGATAAAGAGATCATCATTATCAATGAATCGCCTACTTTGATAGAAGATTCAGAACTCGGCCTTAAGATCTATAGTAAGCTTAAAGACTAGCTTCTTTTCGTGCCTTGTCAATCCCCACGAGCCGCGCACGTGCGCCTTCAGGACTCGAACGGCAGAGGTTCAAGATTTCCAAAACACGCTCAAGTACCTCATCGTACGTCTCGCGCCGATATTTACGCAGCCTATCAAGTCGCTCTTTCGTGGCATGTGAAAGCTTGATCGTAGTTGCCGCCATGCCAGTATACCGCGCGCCACCTATTTATACCTTTTGTCACTTTAGAATGGCGTTAAATTGTCGTTACCATAAAGTTTATAAACAACGTATCTGCTTAATCTTTAATTAAATTTACAACCAAACCATGAACGCATCTTAGTTATTCGTTTCGCTGGTAGCATTGCTTGCTTTTGCAGCTCTTGCAGCCGCACAAGTAAGCGCCTTTGCTGACATACGAAGCGTTACAGTCAATGGTATCGAAATGTTCAACGGAAGTGGAGATGTTGCTGGCGTTTTTGCCGGTGAAACGATTCCTATCCGAGTTATTTTTGATGTTACTGATAATGAAACCGATGTACGCGTGGTTGCACGACTTCTTGGTGAAAGCGGATTTTCCGAAGTTACTGAGCGATTCGACGTGATCCCTGGTGGAACGTATAGCCGACTATTAAATGTCAAGCTACCGTTCGACATTGATCCAAACGAACGCTTTGACTTGGAAATCTCTGTAGAGACTAATTCTCGCAGAGGAGATTCGCAGACCATAGAACTAGAGGTACAGCGATCCTCGTATGAAGTAGAAGTGCTTTCGGTAAACAACCCCGACCAAATCAGAGCAGGCAGAGCATTGCCTCTGGATATTGTTCTGAAGAATCGAGGGCGACAGTTTGCAGAAGACACCTATGTACGAGTTCGCATCCCTGAGCTAGGAATCAGTACTGTTGGTTATTTCGGTGATTTATCACCTGAAGACCAATCAGACCCTGCTGACAAGGAAGACGCTGTCGAAAGACGCCTTTTCTTGAACATTCCAGCCAGCGCACCTGCTGGTGTCTATACCCTGGAAATTGAAGCATCAAACACTGATGCTGTTACCAGAGTAACCAAAAGAGTCGTTGTAACTAGCGCACAAGGAGATAGCCAAGTTGTTTCTTCTTCACACAGCAAGACATTTGCTGTCGGAGAAATGCAACGCTATACAGTAACGCTCGTTAACGCTGGTGATAGTATTCAGGTATACGAGCTCGTGCTTGATACCCCTGCATCACTTGACGTTACAATGGACGACTCGATTGTCGCAGTTCCTGCCGGTTCAAGTAGAACAGTTGCATTTGATGTATCCGCTTCTGAAGCAGGTACACACGAATTCGCAATTGACATTACTTCCAACGGTGAACTCGTCAAGAGAGAAAACTATATAGCAAAAGTCGAAGGCCGGTCAGTTGGTAGCGTAGACGCAACAATCCTAGTGAGTGTTGTCCTTGCTATCATCTTTATTGTACTGGTCATCGTACTGATTGTGCTACTAACGCGAAGACCAACGAAGAAAGAAGAATTCGGCGAAAGCTACTACTAAAAGCCCACTTATTTTTTTTATTTTTGCTTATTAGCTTTACCGAATCTATTATTATAAGAATGAGTTCTAATTCATTTTCAAACTAAGCACTTTGGAAACTCCATCGTGCATGCTCACGCCATAGAGCAAGTTTGAGTCCATGATTAACGCATCATTATGAGTAATTGTAATATATTGCCCTGATTTCATATAGTGCTGCAACAACGCAGATAATCGTTCAGAGTTACGCTTGTCAAGAGCAGCATCAATCTCATCAAAGACATAGAAGTGATACGGCTTAAACTCCTGGATGGCAAACAGTAGAGAAAGCGCAACTAATGTCTGCTCGCCGCCAGACAGAGAGGTAACGTCAAAATACTTCCCTTTTCCAAGCCGAATTACAATATTAACGCCTCCTTCAAACACGCTCTCCTCATTTTCGATCTCCAGGAACGCCTGCCCTTTGCTCGATAGACGCGAGAAGTTATTAGTAAAGATCTCATTAATACCATTGAAGGTTTTCATGAACGTCTTCTTTTTCTTGGTATCAATTTCTGCAATAATCTGCATAATATCCTGCTTTTCCTTATCCAGCGTGTTGACCTTCTCCTGAACGCGATCATATTCGTGCTTAATTTCCTCATAAATCTCGAGCGCCCGCATATTAATCGATCCAATAGTCCTAATGGTCTCCTGCGCTTTCACGAGCCGCTCTTCAATCTGCCCAGGAGATGCATTAATCACTTCCACACCCTGGAACTCAATCAACTCCATCTCAATAGCCTCTTTTTCAGCGCGTACCTTTGCATCTCCTACCTTGACGAAGTTAATCTGTTCCTCAATCTGCCTCCATGAATTCTGCCTTCCGGTAAGCTCAAAGTTACCCTCTTGTACCTGATGCTGAATCTCATCACGCTCTTTGAAGAGCTTCTTAAATTGTTCATTCATCTTAGTCTCTTCAGCCTCTCGGGTAGCAAGCTGCTCAATACGTCCCTTAATGCCCTTCTCTAGCTCGCTGAGCTCATGTTCTATCTCTCCACGATCGCGAGTCGCGTGCTTGACAATCTCACGCATCTTCTCCAGCTCTCGTTCTTTCATGATGGACATTCGATCGACATCAGCAGCAGTCATTGAGGAAGCTTCCTCAATTTCGATCATCTTGGTCCCATACAACTCCTCGACTCTACTCAAATCAGAAGCTTTTTGCTCAAGACTTACACGTTTACTTTCTAGCTCAACAAGCTCACGCTTCAACTGCTCTTCCTGGCCCACGAGCCGCTTCAGCTGCTCATGCTTGTCTTTTACGACCAGGTGCTGTGTCAGCTCACGCTCAAGTTTATATTGCTCTTTCTCAAGCTCTGCAGTCATAGCTCTATTACGATGACGCTGTTCTAGAACACGCTCAAGAGCGTGTTGTGCATCAGCAATCTTCTTTCGAGAATGCTCAACCGTTTGATTTGCTTCTTTGAAGACGTGCGTCGTATGCTCCTCAGTCATCTTACTTCGGCAGAGTGGACAAACATCAATCTTCTGTATCTGTTCCTTAATTTTCTCAGAACCTCTAATCTCATTCTCAAATGCAGAGACAATACGGGTTTGCTCAATCTCTTCTCTGTTGAGCTGATCAAATTCCTTCCGCTGCGCTTGAATCTGATCTTCCATCTTCTTCAATTGCTTTTTACACGCATCAGCATTCTCATAGCTGAAATGAACAGAATACTCTTCAATCTGCTTGAGCACAGCACTCGAATCGCTGCCTGTCCGTGCCAGCAAACTCTGCTTATCCTTTACCCGCTCACGCAGCGCGTTGAGCTCAGTCTTGAGCGTGTAAATACGCTTGCGTTCTTCCTCAATTTTTCCCAACTCCTCTTTCTTTCGTGCCAGCTCTTCTCTTTTTCGAACCAGTAAGGGAGATTCTATCTTAAGTTGTTTTATCTCTTTTTCTAATTCAGGCACGCTACGCTGAATCTCCTCGATTCTTCTCTGTATCTCTTCACGTCGATGAGTATAGTTCTCCCGTCTTACTTTAGCGCCCTCAAGCTCAGCCTTTAGATTAGCAATCTGATTTCTCAGCGTCTCCTGCTCAATGCCTGTTGCTCGCTGAATATTACGATTAATTTCCTGAATGCGCGCATTGAGATTCTCAAGCTGCTCCTGTTGCTCTTGCATAGAACTGCGTATTCTTTCCTTTTTTTCAGTTTGTTCTTGAATGGATTTCTGCAGCGCCTCAATTTCTTTCTGTTTTTCATTCATCCTTCTTGTCAGCAGAGAGGCCTTACAGCGCTTGATCGTCACTTCAAGTTCCTTAAACTTCAACGCCTGACCGCGCTCATGTTCCAAGTTACGCAAGAAAGCAGTCCTCTCTCTCAAAATAGCGTTAATCTCACGTACTCGCTCTTCAGTCTTTCCTAACTCATGCAAGGATTTCTCTTTACGTGATTCATAAACTGCAATACCGGCAACTTCCTCAAGAACCTTACGCCGCTCCTCAGGATGCATTTTTACAATCGATTGAATCTGGCCCTGTAACACCAGATTAAAGCCATGAGGGTCAATGCCTGCTTGCGCCAGTGCTTCAAGCACTTCCGCTCGTGTCTTGGTCTCACCATTGATCCGATAGATACTCATCCCGTTATTTCGTACTGATCGGCTAATCGTAACTTCATCATGTTCAATGGCAAAGGTTCGATCAGTATTATCAAAGACCAATTCAACAGACGCTTCATGAGCAGGCTTCACGTACTTGGTTCCCATAAACAGAAGATTTTTAGTTTTAGAAGCACGCATAGACTTACTGGAAATTCTACCGAGGACAAAACATAATGCATCAGATATGTTACTTTTCCCGGAACCATTTGGGCCGATGATGGTCGTAATTCCTTTGTCAAAAATAATTTCGGTTTTAGAGGCAAACGACTTGAACCCCTGCATCACCAGTCTTTTTATGTACACCATCTCTAGCTTGCGCCTCCATGCTTTTTAATGTTTTTGAGTTTCATTTTTGAGCCACCTTCCAGAGCTCTCCAAAGAATTTTTTATATGATTCTGCAACTTGTTTCGATTGCGTTACAAACGCAACAGGGTTTTTGCCCCAGACCATGGTTGCAACGCGGTCGGCAAAAATAATAACTCCTTGTGGAACTGAAGTATAGGGTAAGTAACGTATTTCTAAATTGCGTTCTTTAAGGTTTACATTTTCAAAGAATTTTCTTTGAGATTCCACGCCAATGATTTTGGTGCGAATGCCAAGGCGTTTACGTTTGAAATCATACTGATCAAAGAAAAGAGCAAGACTTTCATCTCTATATTCATCACCAATAGTAAAAGCAATAAATTCTTCTTTAGAGAGCGCCAGATGATCAGTGATCTCATCATACAGTGTTCTGAGGCCGTTGTAAGACTCATACACTCTGGACGAATGAATAGCCTCTTTCGTTTGTTTTTCAATTAACGAAGGCAACATTTTCTTAATTTCATCCTCTTCGATTTCAATTTTCTTCTTCCTTTCTTCAACGTAATCTAGAATTCTTTTAGGGTTAAATGCCTGAAAATGGTGTGTATCAGATTTAATGACAGAG
>CAYHLN010000021.1:0-14348 GCA_964357505.1 Candidatus Woesearchaeota archaeon
GAGCCGCTTCCTCGGATAAAAGCCCTGGCAAAATTCGGTAATTTTGTTCTTTGTAGTATGCTCGTGCGTTATACCGATCCTGACGGACATTTTTGCATCTTACGCAGCTATGATCGATTTTTTTACGAAGTAACTCCACAAGGCCGAGAAGAATTTAGAAACAATAATCGGTACGCTGCGCTCCTAGATCTTGACGTCGCTCTCCAAAATACATTAATTACTCCGGAAGCCACAGGAGTGTACTGGGATAGTACGAATGAGCACATTCTTCTCTCTCCTCACCGTGCACCAGGCCAACCGATTAAAACGCTCAGAAGATAATCACATTTAAAAACATCGAGAACGATAAAGGGTCATGAATAAAACGTTTCTAAATTGGTTCCTTATCGTGGTTTGTTCTCCATTTCTTATCCTGCCTTTTATTCTATTCAATATAGGCGTCATATCCTATGAACATATTGAACAATTCGGGTTTCATATAATATACAATCTCAGTCAGAGTTTTATTGGCGAGAGTTATATTTTTTTAGTTTTAACCTCTCTTTTCATCCCTCCGTTTTCCGTATTCTCACTCATAGCAGGAGTATTCTATCTAACATTAGGAATTTTAGTGTTGAAGAAAGATAATCAAACCATCCAACGCGGTTTGAAAATAGCCTTTTTTACTATCCTCCCGATTCTAGCGATTATCATCTTGATCTTCCCCCTACTCTTCCTTTTTAAAAATGCCATTTCCGGTGAAGGTAGCTTTGGCATAGCTTTGATTTTTGTGATGGCTATCGCAATAACTCAAATAATCCTATTAATTGGAACGATTGTGAGCCTCTTCTACTTAATGAAGGGAATAAGCGAGTAAACGTAAAGAGTAGACAACATCAAAAGTTCTAAAGAAATAACCACATTTAAAAATAAAGTACCATTCTATACGTTATGGCCAAGCTAACTAAAAAACAAGAAAAAGAAGTGGATAAAGAAGTTACACGAGAGGTAAGAGAGCGGATTATTGGTCAGGCGAAGCAGCTCGGTCAGGGCGTTAAAAATCAAGCAGCATTCGTAAAAGCAGAATATCGGCGCCATACGTCAACAGCGATCATTGCAGCTTTTGGTTTCCTTATTGCACTTGTATGGAGAGACCTCATTACGATCATGGTTGACTATTTTGCCAAAATCGATACGTTAGCAAAATATCCGTTTCTCAATGAGCTCTACACTGCAGTGATTGTTACTATCGTGTGCGTCATTGGCATCATTATTATAACGCGATGGGGCGGGTCGCAGCCACCAATACAGCAATAACTATATAAACGACCGACTCTGAAGTAAGATATGGCATTAATTTCATTAACAATATCTGCAGTTCTTGCAATCATACTTGGATTACTTGTTCTGATCTTCCCAACCCTATTAAGATGGGCAGTTGGCCTTTACTTGATTATCTTTGGAGTACTTCAATTACTCGGAAATGCATTTTCCTTCTAATTACCAAACCTTTTTAAGGCGTGTTTCCACACTTCTTCCACAATGAATGAACGACACGGCAAGGGCCCCAAAAATAAAGAACGTAAAGGCCCTTCATTAAATCTCGAAGCAGAGTTACAACCTGTATTCATTAGTGAAGTCATGGGTAGCAGCTCAGGCCGAGTTGTAACGCTTATTGGTGCAGTGCAACGCATTATTCAGACAGGCGGACCAACGGTATTCTATATCACCGACGGCACAGGTACGCTTGCATTGAAGGGCTTTGAAGGCGCAGGAACGCGTGCCTATCCTGAAATTAATGAAGGAGATGTTATTCGTGCAACAGTTGAGCTTGGCACGTTCAAAGACGAGCTTGAAGGCGAAATGCTTAAGGTAAAAAAGCTAACCGGCCCAGAGCATGATCAATATCTCCACAAACTTACTCAAATTGAACGCCAACGAGCTGAAGTTAAGCCAGTACCTTTCTTAGTAAAGAGTCCTATTCTCGATAAGCTACGAGATCGTTACATTAAAGCAGCAACTGAAATTCGCTTAGCAATCATCCAAAATCGACCAATCATTGTTCGTCATCATAATGATACAGATGGGTACTCAGCAGGGTATGCACTTGAGCGAGCAATCTTGCCCCTGATCGAGAAGCAACACTCTTCAGAAAAAGCAGCGTGGGAATTTTATACGCGAGCCCCGTGTGCAGCACCCTTTTATGATATCGAAGATTCTATTCGAGATAGCTCACATTCACTTTCAAATGCAGCTAAATTCTCCAACAAGATGCCCCTAGTAATCATTGCCGATAATGGTTGCTCCCCTGAAGATCTGATGGGAATCAAGCAAGGTAAAGTTCACGGTCTTGACTTTATTGTTGTTGATCACCACTACTTTGATGTTGACGTTATTTCAGCTGAAGTATTAGCAAACATCAATCCCTTCTTAGTAGGTGAAGATGGCTCACACTACTCAGCAGGCATGTTATGTGTCGAGCTTGCCCGCTTTATCGGTGAACCACGAGATATGGCTGAAATTGCAGCAATGGCTGGCCTTGCAGACCGTATCAATAATCCTACCGCAATCGATGCCTACTTACACTTAGCTCATCAGCAAGGCTACACCAAACAACTCCTAAACGACATTGCCACAGTCATTGACTTTATCTCTTCAAAGTTACGGTTCATGGAAGCACGAGAATATATTGAAGTTTTATTCGGCGAGCCACGAGACAAGCAAAAAGCTCTCGTAGCATTAATGGCTCCCTACATCCGCGGTCTTGAAGCAAAAGGTCTTGCACTCGCCAAGTCCTCAGTCATTATCGAACAGCAGGGCAAGAACACCATCCAATGGTTACCTATTCCAGAAGCATTCCCACGAGGCTTCTATCCAAAGCCAGGTAAGTGCACCGGTCTTGTACATGACTCTCTAAAAGAGAAAGGCACTACACGATTAGTCTCGATTGGCCTTATGGATGATGCGATGACGATCAGAGCAACAGATGAAGCTAATTTCTCAGTCCATCTATTACTCGATTTTCTTTCCCAGAGGCTTCCAGAATCATTCGTTGAAGGCGGCGGGCACAAAAATGCAGGAGCAATCAAGTTTGTTCCACAAAAGAAGAAAGAGCTCCAAGTACTAGTAAGAGAATTTGTAAGAAGCTTATAATTATTCAAGAATTTCTTTAAGCGTAATAGAAAAATGTAATGTTTTTCCAGCAAGTGGATGATTCAAATCAAGGGTAATAGACTCTTCCTCTAGCTCAAGAACAAACGCTCGAATCTCGCGGTGATCGGGAGTAGTCATGATCAGCTCCATGCCTTCTTTGACTTCAGGGTTAGGAAGCATTGCTCGTGGAAAGGTCTTAACCAGATCATCACTATGCTCTCCATAGGCTTGCTGAGGCTCAATAACGATCGTTTTAGTCTCTCCTGGCTCCATGCCCATTACTGCACTATCGAATCCAGCAATAACCTCTCCTGAACCCACTTTAAACTCAAGGGGGTGGCTATGGTCTCCATGCTTAGAAGTATCAAATACCGATCCGTCATCGAGCGTACCTTCATAATCCACACGCACAAAGTCTCCGATCTTTGCAGCCATGGAAAAAGGGTTGAAAGAGGGTATTTAATTCTTTGGCAGCGCCTTTTTTGGGAACGTTAGGCTGCCCAAAGTGATGCTCAAAACCAAGACAATAAGGGCAAGTCCAAAGAGCAATCCATGATCTCCCTGAACAGAAATGCCGAGTGTAGTAAGGTGGAAGAAGAGAGCTGGCACAATAATGAAGAGAGCGAGAACTGCTCCATAAAAACTAGTAGCAGGTATCAAAATCAAAATGCTTGCAGCAAGTTCAGCAAACCCAACCACGTAGCGACCCAACGGCTCCAAACCGATCTGAGAGAAGATAAAGATCGATTCAGCAGATCCCGTAAGTTTGAAATAAAGCGTTTGCAAGAAAATGCCTGCAATAATGAGCCGAATTGCCCAAATGATTTTAGTGTTCATTGCTTGATCGCTCCAAGTGAGTTTTAACAATAAAGGGAACAAGAAGAGTGAAAAGTGCAGCCAGCAAGAATTCTGAAGAGACGTAATACGAGCGCAGTTGTTCAAGCTCATTGTACCTGCTTAAGTAAGGGATAAAGATAATGAGATCAAGCACGATCCCCATTACCAGAAATAGAATGCCAAGCTGAAGCCCTCCTGTCCCGCGACCAGACGGCTTCGTGAAGTAGCTCCATGACGCAATAGAGGTAAGAATAACTAAAATAGAAAGTCCTAATCCTCGCGCCATCAGATACTCAGTGTACAGCTCAGGCCGTATCAACAGCGCCACAAGAAGGCTCAATAAAAAAATACCTACCCAAAGAACGATACTTGTAAGGATTGCTCTTTTGAGGCACATAATCAGCTCCAGCGCACTAAAATAAGACCCGCGATTAACAGTGAAACAAGGTAGTACCCAGCATTAATGAAATATAAGGCCCACGGCTTGCTCTCCCATAATACAATTCCGAGCATGGTTGGAGCAATGAAGCCAAGCCACACGCCAAATCCAATCATCATGCCCTCACTAAAACTAAAGGCTCCGGTAAAGGAAATAACCTGTGCAAGAACGTAAGCAGTAACGAACGTTCCGATAAACATCACAATATAAGAGAAAGCCATGCCTTTCTGCTTTCCACTTTTCTTAATGCCACTAAACCTCATCCAGGGTTTTACAAAAAGAAGAGGTGAGTACCAAATCATCCCTACAATCATGGAAGCAATCGCAGCAAGAAGAATGCCAAGAAAGCTAACAGGCATGAGCGTAAAAACCATATCCTAAAAAGAGAGCGGTAGATTATAAATCTTACTTAGGGATGGCTTGTCTAAAGATTTGTGGATGCTGAGCTTGAAACATGACCCAGGTAATCCAAATAACGAGGTAGAGGAACATAACAAATCCTCCGGTAACGGCCAGCAACCAAAGAGCAGGGACACTTATTCCAAAGATAAACGCAAGCATCGCAATAAGAAATGGCCATGCAGTGATAGGTACACGTTTTCTAATCGCGCGCCACAAAGAGGGATCATGATAAGAACTCTTTTTTCTTAACTCAACCATCATTAAAGCACGCTTGTCCTGTATAAAAAGATATCACCTCACACGAAAACTTATATAGCGGCCCCTACTCCTGCTTGGATGGTGAATGAGATAGAGAAGTTACAAACAGAGCTAAAACTGCGTGGTTTCTCACCATTGACCGTTAGAAATTATACTTTTTTTGTAGACAAATTTGTGAAAAGAAACGACAAGGCAATTGATCAGCTGACAGAAGATGATGTCAAATCCTACTTAGGCGACCTTATTGAAAACAAATCAAAGAATACAACGATGCTTGCAGCAGCAGCGCTTAAATTTTTCTTTAGTGAAGTGTTGAAGCAGCCGATCAGTTCAATACGCGTGCCGAAGAAAGATAAAAAGTTACCTGAAATTTTGACGCGTGATGAGGTGAAGAAGCTTATCGATGCAACAGAAACGAAAAAATCTCGCCTTATTGTCTCTCTTCTCTACTCTTCCGGCTTACGTGTGTCAGAACTGGTGCATCTCAAGCCAGGGGACTTCAACATGGCTGATAAGATGGGATGGGTGAGAAAAGGTAAGGGCTCAAAAGATAGAATTTTTGTTATTTCTGAAACAATGGCCAAAGATCTAGAAGAGTACATCAAAAAGAGCAATAATACCTACCTCTTTTCTAATGGAAAGCCGCTTACCACAAGAAATATTCAGAAAATCGTCAAGTTAACGAAGTCAAAAGCAGGAATTGATAAGAAAGTCACCCCCCACACGCTCCGCCACAGCTTCGCCACACATCTACTGGAGAGCGGAATAGATATTCGAAAAATACAGCTCTTACTTGGTCATTCTTCGATTGCTACTACTCAATTGTATACCCATGTCTCAATGGAAGAACTGAAAAATATAAAAAACCCGCTTGATATGCTTTCTTAGCTCTCAATTGCCCATATGATGCCACTTACATTTCGTTCAGATTTCTACTATGTTACTACTATAAAGAAACATAAGTTTATATAGTAAAACCAAGGGTGAATAATGTGGTAAAGGCCGTTGATTTGTACTTAGAAGCTTCAGATGCTTCTGAAAACACTCGTGCAGAGTTTGATGAATTAGCTCGAGCGCTGCCTACTCTTCCCTCAGACCCCCATGACGCTCTTGTTGAAACTTCTTCATGGTTGAAGAAAGAAGGATTTGGTTATGATTTTAAGAACTTTACTGTCCAAGATGTTTTAGAAAAGAGAGCAGGCAATTGTCTTGGCACGCCGCTTCTTATTGGAGCACTCCTAGACAGTCGCGGCGTAACTTTTACTCCACGAGTTCTGGTAAATCCAAGAGATATTATCTCAACAGAGGAAAGAAAGTTTGTTGAGCGCTATCACCAAGATATACGCTACGATCAACCAAATTTAGTAGATCCATCCGTTGAAACAAGTTTTGAGGATTCCTTAGGCTATCGCTTCGTACCTCTTGAACATCTTGTTTTGGTAGCAGGAGGCAGAGCATTTGAAACAACTTCTGAATCAGGGGAAGTCAAAGGCGGCGAGTCCGAGAAAGATATTACGTACGATCAAGCAGTAAGTTTTGTCTTAAAGGATCGAGCTATTGAAGAATTAAAAACAGGTGATGTCGAAGAAGCACGAAAATTAGCTATCAGGGGTTTAGTACACTGGCCCCGCAATAGAGAACTTCACTACACTCGTGCAACGATCGAAGCAGATTCTGGCGATAGTGCTGCTGCTCACCGACTTTTGGAAGCCTATAATGGATTTGAAGGAAATGATTCTCTTTTCCACTATAATGCATTCTTCATCAATAGAGAACCTGCTTCACTAGACAAGGCTTTGAAAATCTATCCCGAATTCGCACCAGCCCTTGCCGAAAAGGCAGCCACCATTGTCGAAAGTGATCCACGAGAAGCCAAATTTCTATTTGGCTTAGCATCTAATATGTATTCACAATCAGGTATGCTGAGCTTGAGAGATTTTTATGCTGCTCACAGTCGTGCTTTAGGAAAGCTATTTGGATCGCAAACCATCAATACGCGACTGCGAAGCTATTTAAAGGCAGGACAACCACAAAAAGTTAAATAATTGGAAGTATATTAAAAAACATGACAAATCAACCTCCCCGATTGCAAATGACTCAGTCACAGGCCTATGGCCCCTATGATAATATGAGTCAAATCCAAACAGTAAGCCCTCCAATAGCCAATTCTATCGAAGAGGCTCGCGCCATGGGTGCCTTACGAAACCGTGAACCTGCCTCTAGTTTAGACGAGGCAGGGATAGAACATGTACGAACATATCTAGCTCAAGAGCCTCGCGCTAGCGATCATGGCGTACGCGAGTATTTAGGAAAACAAGGATATGTTGTTGGGATAAGAGACGTAACACTTGCTCGAAGTATTCTGGAAATGGAGTAAAAGCTAATTGCCACAAGCTCTAGGCACAACAGCAGCATCTAAATAAAACTAACAAGCCCTTTCGCAAGAAGCAAGAATGCAGGAATCCATAACAAAATCAGGGGCGGAACAAAGAAAATACACAGCAGCAACATAAGGGATGCAAACAAGTCAAGAATGCTCAAAATATTCCCTGTCAAGATAAACAGCCCTTTCAAGAACAGTAATCCTGCACACGCCAGTAAATAGGGCGTAAACAAATCAAATCCAAAGATAATAAAGAGAAATCCGATAGCTGCGGCAACATCAATGCCTCCAAGCACTTTAACGATCATAAAATCACTCTCTGAAGGAGGTATATAAGTCTTATTAGCAAGCTCTTTAAGTCCACTTTTCCTTGAAAAGTATGCTTAAAATAGGCGTTATCAGAGGAATAGCAAAGAAATCAGAAATACTCTCCGGAAAATTAAACATCTATACGGGAATTAGTCTCAACAATAAATGGTTCAATAAAGAAAACATAAAAGCGTACATTCTCTGGGGGATTGAACACACAAAAGAAAAATTCGGTATTGTCATTGCAGACACACTACATGCCATTAATTACGAAGTAAGAAGCAATTACTCTAGTCAAGCAGCCATTCGAAAGGCGCTACACGAAGGCGATAAATTTCTAAAAATTATTTCAGAGATTTTAGAGGAGCTCACTGAAGACCAACGTAATAAAATCGAAATAATAAGATGGGAGGATGTACGGAAAGATCAATACTACAAGAAGGTATCCCCCTTTTTCTTACAGGAATTTAAAACAAATAGCCTCTTCAAAAAAGATATAAGGGATATTGTAAGGGGATTTGTCAGCAAACTCGACCAACCAAAGACAAGCGAGGAAAAAATAGAGAGATTGTGTCTTTACGTCATAGACGAGTTTCCGGAACTAATGAATGGTTTTACACACAAAGGCATTCATTATACGTGCCACATTTATCCTTCAGACGCAGAGCTGCTTAGATTAATTGAGAAAATTCAAAAGAGAGAAATATATGCAGAGTTTCATGAAAAAAATAAAATAGGAAACAACGTTTTCCTGGAACTGCATAAATAACTTCTTATTAACGGTACGACTTCTGTCGCTTTGCTCGAGCCTTGGAGTCTCCAGGCTTGTATGCTTCCTTGCGTCGAATATCTGCCACAAGAAGATTACGGTCATACTGCAAATAGGCTTTCTTCAGCTCTACCGATTTGGTATGCTTAACAAGTGCCTTTGCAATTGCAAGCCGAGCCGCTTGTATTTGGCCTTCAGCGCCACCACCAGTAGCGGTAACTCTAAGATCAATGGGGATCTTACCAATAACGTGCTCAAATACACGCAACGGTTCTTGAATAGCTAGTTTATGGAACAAGTACAAATTCTCCAAAGGAGTTCCATTGAAGGTTACGTTGCCGTTACCAACAGATACTCGTGCCTTTGCAACAGCACTCTTTCTCTTACCTGAAATCATAAACGTTGTCTTCATAGTTCGCTTGATAGCTCCTGTAATGTTATAAGCGCTGCTTGTGTTTTGGTATGCATCGTTGCTACATTGCCCTTAAGCTCCTGACGAGGCATTCGATCATAACACTTAACTCTCTTCAGTGCAGCAAGCCCGCGTCCTTGCCGGTGAGGGAGCATGCCTCTAATGGTTCTCTTTACAATACGAGAAGGATTAGAAGGGAAGTTAGGACCATTCATAGCAGATCCGCCTTTCTGGCGCATCGTTAAGTACGTGCGAATGATGTCTCTTCGATTGCCGGTAATAACGGCCTGATCGCAGTGAACAACAACAACAGAATGTCCCTTCATTGCTTGCTTTGCAACATAGCTTGCAAGCCTGCCAAGAACAGCATTCTCCGCGCTAATAATTAATTCACTCATGAGACAATAACCACTCCTTCTGCTTTAGGATTAGATGCGATTTCTTGAGCGATAGTTGACATAGCGCATTTTGCTTTGTGCAATTTAGCGCGAGCTGATTCTGAAAATGAAAGAGCGCATACTTTGCCCTTCTTACTTAACATACCAACGCCCAGCACCTTACCAGGAACAACCATCGTCTCTCCTTCCTTCATGCGAGCGTCAAGTTCTCGTAAGTTGAATGATGCAAATTGTCGTGTTGGTCCTGAAATGCGATGAGCAACCTTTCCCCACGCAGCATGATGCTTAGCAAGCGTCAGAGTCTCAACTACGGATGAGTTTGTTTTCCGTTTCACGCGTTGTTTAAGTTGTGTTTTGCTTATCATGGTAGTATGCGAAGAGTAGGATTCGAACCTACGCAGGCACTAAGCCACTAGCGCCTCGGACTAGCCCGTTTGACCGCTCCGGCATCCTCGCTTCATGTTAACACCTCTTCGACTTGCTCGAGGTTGGTGT
Organism: Candidatus Woesearchaeota archaeon; assembly: GCA_964357505.1. Lineage (GTDB taxonomy): Archaea > Nanobdellota > Nanobdellia > Pacearchaeales > GW2011-AR1 > JBBSZK01. The sequence continues at coordinate 9,835 of CAYHLN010000021.1, forward strand.
TAAGCACGCGGATGGCGTTAGTCAAAATATCTGCTGGAGTCATAACCCCATAGGATTCAATGATTAAGATAACTTCATCAGTTTCAGTAATAGCATTCTTGTCTAGCCGAGTAATTTCTTCAACAACGCCTTCTGGAAGGTCGCACATCCAACCATCTTTATGCTTTTGTGGTTTGAGATATCCCTTTGCTTGCATAACTATCTTTTCAACAGCACTATCTGTTGATTGAATAGAAAGTAAGTGTCGATAGTGGCCCAGTCCAGGAATATGTTTAGCATGCGTTATTCCTTTACCGAGGCGAGCGGTAGCAACAAATTCAAGCTCTTGATCCTTCTCAAGCAAAACTAAAGGAATATTCTTATAAACGACAGCAGCATCGCCATGCAAGTCTCCAGAATAAACAGTACAGGGTCCTTTCTTGCTCAACTTGAGCTCAATCTCAGTCTTGTTGCCCATTTTCTTCTCAGTCACCAATGGCACAAGGCCGATACGTAGTGCGAGCATTTCATCATAGAGTGCAGAGTCGTTTTTGTAAAATTCAACCTCGTCAATAGCAAGCGTATCAACTTCATGGATGCTTCTTCGTAGAGCATTCAACAGAGGATGATTGTCCTTTGTTTTTAAAACGAGCTTGTCAGAGGTGTTAAGAATAGCTTCCATAGTGAAAGATGAAAAAGAGTACTTTTAAACTCTTCTTCCTCGCTTGCCTCCTTTCTTCTTAGGCCCACCACGAGGAACTCGGGTAGTATCAATAATACTGAGCAGCTTGAATCCTTCCTTACCTAACGTTTTGACTGCAGCATGAGCTCCTGGGCCAATTCCCTGACTGTTCGTCTTAGCGCGCATACGTACATATAATGCATTAACACCAGCATCTCGTGCAAGTTCTGCAGCTCGCTTAGCTACGAACATAGCAGTAGTCGGATTAGCTTTTAATCGACTCTGATTGGTTACCATGCCGCCCGTTATACGTACAATAGTGTTGCCCGCAAGGTCAGTGATATGTACCATCGTATTATTGTTCGTGCTGTACACGTACGCAATACCCGGACGCTCGTCTCTCTCTTCGCTTGCCACAGGCTTCTCTTCAACAAAAGGGGCTTCTTTAGTAGGTTCGCTCATTCCGCCCCCTTTGCTTTTTGAACAGGTATTTTAGCAGCTTTAAGAGAGATGCCTTTCTCATCGCTGACAGGAACAAGGTATCCTGGAGAGCTCACCACAGTGCCGCCAAGAGAAACGCGTTTATGGGTAATCATTTGTCGTGCTTGCTTGTGTGTAGTTGCCATGTTTTTAGAAACAAGAATGCTTGACAATCGTCTTTTAAGTAAGTCTTCTTTATTCAATGCAAGTACATCGGCGATAGAGTTAACATTCAGTCCAAGCGTGCGGAGCTTACCAAACAGAGCTTCTTGTTCTTGCTGCTTTGCAGTAATCAATTGCTTTGCTCTTGTTCTAAAGTAACGTACTCGAGCTTCAGTTCTCCAGATCTCACGCTTATTCTTAAGGCCATAGCTCTCAACAAGCGCATTTTCATCCGCGATTCTCTGCGATTCGTAGAGTTTTCTCGGTCGTGAATATTTCTTATGTTTTCGAATCATTCCTTCTTTCTCCTTACTCCTGTTTTTGCCTTTGCTCTAAAGTGGCTTCTCGTTCTCTGGCCGCGTACTGGCAATCCAAGAGAATGACGAATACCTTTGTAGCTCTTGATCTGCTTCAATCTTTTGATATCAAATTCTCGCTTGATATCCAAGTTAGTCGTAAACAGATGCAAGTCCGCTCCAGTATCTCGATCAGCTCTGCGATTCTTCAAATAAGCAGGAATATCCAGATTCTTCAGCCCCTCTTCAATCGTTCTGATCATATCTTTAGTAAGGCTTGCAATCTTCATCTTTCGATCAAGTCCTAATTTCAAGCAGAGTGCATTTGAAATAACCCATGAAACACCTTTAATTCTTGTCAGCCCAACATACAAACCCTTACTTCCTCGAATGTCTTGTCCCATAATACGGACGAGCGTCTCACTAGAATCCTCTTCGTGACGTGGATCTTTACCTTTCTTAATTTCTTTTGGTGTTTCTTTTTCTGCCATGTTATGTTACGAAGAGTCGCTGTCGTGGATTCTCCATGATCTCTTCCCACAATCGTTTTTCGATTGCTTTCTTTGGATCAGGAGCGCTCGCGACTCTCTGTTTAATATCTTCGAACGAAGTGAACGGTTGTTCTTGCCGTGCGGCAAGGAGTGCATCCGTGTGCTTGCGTCCAAATCCAGGAAGCAGCTCAAGCCGGTGAAGGCGTGTATTTATTGCCACGGCTGTGTTGAAGAATTCTACGAACTGTAATTCGCGCTCCCCAACAACCTGGGCAATAAATTGCTGCAGTTGGATCTTTGCTTGTTCAGTTACTTTATCGCTCGGAAGTCTTCCGATGATATAGTAGACCTTATCTCGTTTTTCTGGACCTATATAAACTTTTTCCTGAGGCTCAAATGCGGCGCCCCTGACAGGAGCAAGTTCAAGAAGAGCTAAATGTTCAGTTCCGATGGCCTGGACGAGAGGCATACGCTTACCCTCAAGAGGATATCCATAGGGGAGATAATCTAGTACAATCACATAATCGTCTTTCTTTTTCATGCCTAGTAGTTCTTGACGACACCAAGAATCGCACTGACCTCCTGTTCAGTAAGAGAAACATCATTCACAATTTTGTGGACGTCTTCAGCATCCTTTGGTAAGAAGTCAGCAATTTTTACCAGATGCGTTTGCTTAAGCTTTATATTATCGAGGGCAGCAAGTTCTTTCTGCAAGGCCTCAGTTTTCTCAGCAGGTAATGTGGTGAATTTTTCAAAGTATTCTGCGACGATCTTAGTGTCTTCTCGCTCACTCAGCAATGCGCGTGCTTCTGCCATCGAAAGGGGTTTTAATTCAACAATCATGCTGCTGCTTCAATCCTCTTTAAGTGAATAGGATGTACCATAAATTGCTTAGCTAAATTAAGATCTTTCACTTCAACAACGTAGGCATCGCCACGCCTTTTAACAACTTTTCCAGTTCTGCCTTGCATACGCTTAGGAAAGTTTGCCTGCACGCTTAGTTCCATAACTAAGGCTACATGGTCGCCTTCTTTGAATGTTTGAAAAAAGCGACTAAGTGCAATCTTTCCACGTGTACGAATTCGTTTACGTTTTAACATAGAAGTACCTGAGAATGGCAGTTTAAAAAGCTTTCCCGCGATTAACCTGAAACAGAACCTTGGAACAAATCGCCCTTCTTTTCCGCACCATCCATGTTATCTTTGATGGTATTGAACATTTTCTGACCCCAGATTCCTACTCCACATCGGTCACAAACTTCAAAAGCTCGTTCATCTCCAGTGTCTGCCTTGCAGAACCCACATCTTTTTCCCATTCGCCACTTAATAGACTTCCCTTTAAAAAGTTTTGTATGACAAAGCGCTACAACGACAACGAGAGAACTATTATAAAGAATAAGCCTCTGAGAAATTAATGAACTCAAAAATAATCGAGCTAAAGAGCGTTGCGAAATATTATACGATGGGAGAAACTATAGTGAAAGCAGTTGATGGTGTCTCTATGTTCATAGAGAAAGGAGATTTTGTTGCAATCATGGGTCCATCCGGATCAGGAAAGTCAACACTGATGAATTTAGTTGGTAGCCTTGACTTGGCAACAAAGGGAGACATCTTTCTCGATCAAATTAACATTGAGCATTTGAGTGAATCGGATCTTGCACAAATAAGGGGCCGTAAAATCGGATTTATTTTTCAGAGCTTTAACTTAATTCCAAATCTTACCGCAAAAGAAAATATTATGCTGCCCATGATGTTCCAAGGCACCCCGCAGGAGGCACGCGAAGAACGAGCCGAAGAGCTACTCAATCTGGTTGAGCTCGGCGATCGTATGGATCACTATCCCAACCAACTTTCAGGCGGTCAGCAACAGCGTGTAGCGATTGCACGATCGCTAGCAAATGACCCTGACGTCATCCTTGCCGATGAGCCAACAGGCAATCTAGATACAAAGACAGGCGAGCACGTCATGGCATTTCTTAAAGATCTTAATGAAAAAGGTAAGACGATTATCATGGTAACGCACGACCCAGAAAAAGCAAAGAAACATGCGCGCACTGTCTATTGGGTCAAGGACGGAAAAGTTGAAAGCGTTACTCGAAAAGAAAAAGGGTCGTGGAAGGTAGAAAAGAACCTCCATAAATAAAATGCTTGGTGATTATTTTAGTTTGTCTGTTAAGAATGTAAGAAAACGTGGCGCTCGATCATGGCTGACTATGCTCGGTATTTTTATCGGTATCGCAGCAGTTGTCTCTCTGATTTCTCTCGGTCAAGGATTGCAGTCTGCAATAACTGGACAGTTCTCAACACTTGATCCTGATAAGCTGACAATCATGAATGCAGAAACTGGCTTCGGCCCTCCAGGATCTACCGCAGTAAATAAACTAACAGACCATGATGTAGATGTTCTCGAACGTGTCAAGATCGG
>CAYHLN010000022.1:0-13561 GCA_964357505.1 Candidatus Woesearchaeota archaeon
TGCTGAATATTTTGAAAATCGTACCAAAGGCAGCGCGTGTTTACCTGTATGTTATTCCTCCTGAACTAGCGATATATCGGGCTGACCAGCTTGAGGGGCGTATTGGGCTCCCTGTTGAGGTTTTTGCGGTTAACGATGCGAAGAAGCATGATCCGCAGGGTAAGGCAGGTAAGGCAAAGCCAGGCAGGCCTGCAGTGTACGTTGAGTGATGTAGCTATATTTATTAAGCATTCTATTTGACCTTTTTTATGAATGAACTCATCGCGATGCTTATTTTGGCTGTTGTACAAGGCGTGACTGAGTGGCTGCCTGTTTCCAGTCAGGGCCATCTTGTGCTGGCAGAATACCTCTTAGGCTACTCTGGCGGGCTGTTGCTTGAGGTGACGTTGCACTTTGGTACACTCATGGCTGTTTTCGTTTATTTTGGAAAAGAGATTATGGATATGCTTGAGGACATTCTGAAGCTGCGTTGGAAGACTGAACGAGCACGATTTTTCTGGCTTGTGATGCTCTCAAGCGTTCCTGGAGCTATTTTTGGATACCTTATTAGTGATTATTTTGAGCAGATCTTTTCTGGTTTTCTTATTCTTGCTTTAAGCTTTGCTATTACTGCGGTGACGCTGTTAATTGCTAGCTTCAATTGGACTTCTCATCGATCACTTACGTGGAAGACTGCTTTGATTATTGGTTGTGCCCAAGCAATTGCTATTGTGCCTGCGATCTCTCGCTCAGGGGCCACGATCGCAGCAGGTTTGCTTTTAGGTTTAAAAGAGAAAGAAGCGCTCAAATTCTCATTTATTATGTCCATACCGATTATTATTGGAGCAAACGTGCTGACTATTGGTTTTGATAGCGAACCTTTGCCGAGAAATTTCTTATGGGCCACTCTCTTTTGCTTTGTTATCGCACTTGGTGCTATACACGTCTTGTATACGCATGTGCTTACGAGCCGTAAAAATCTACGATGGTTCGCTTTATACTGCTTTATCCTTGCTTTAGTGCTCTTATTGTGGTATTTTCTGGCATAGCTTTTTAAGAGTTGTTTTTTAGTATGTGCCATGTCTGTTCAATTAAATAGAGCTGCTGGGCCACCTTCACTTTCTTATTTGGAAAAAGAAGCACTTAGAGCCGCGGACTTCTTGCTTGCTGCTTCCACTGCAGGTACTGAAGAAGGTTACTCTCACTACAGGAATAAGTATTTGGCAGCTCGGGCGATTACTCTTAGAAGCCTTCCTCAACAAGAAAGGCCTTTATTCGATATACGTGTTGCACTTTATCTTGCGTCATGCCCTTAACTTACTGTTGCTTTTATCCTTCTGACGCCCGCGGAGACTGACTCTTCTTTCACTATCTTGAAGGTGCCAACTTCTTTTGTGTTTGATACGTGTGGACCAGTACAAATTTCTTTACTGAACCAGCCGCGCTTGCTTTTGTCTTCGATAGTGTATACGGATACCATGTCAGGATATTTGTGACCGAATTCTGCTTGAGCGTCTTCCTTTAGTGCTTGAGCGTGCTTGACTTCTGTTCGCGTCACGGCTAGATGTGCTTTTATCTTTTCATTTACTAGCTTTTCAATATACGTGAGCTCTTCAGAAGTGAGCTTGCGGGGGAAGCTGAAGTCAAAGCGTAGGCGCTCAGGCGTAATATTGGAGCCGCGTTGTTTCACGTCTGGGCCAAGAACGTGACGTAGCGCTTCATTGAGTAGATGTGTGGCAGTATGTAGACGTGTTGTTGTTTCAGAATGATCTGCAAGGCCTGATTTGAACATCCCTGCTGAGCTTGAACGTGAGAGCTCTTTATGTTTTTGATATTCTATTTCAAATCCTTTTTTGTCTAGGTCTATTCCATTTTCTTTTGCTAGCTCTTCTGTAAGCTCTATCGGGAAGCCATATGATTGATAGAGTAAGAATGCTTGCTCTTTAGTAATCATCTTATTTTTAGAGAGCTTTTCGAATTCTCTTATGCCCGACTCAATTGTTTTTGTGAATTTTTCTTCTTCTTTTTCAAGCTCTCCAAGAATAAATGATTCATTTTCTTTCAATTCGGGATATTCTTGGTATTGTTTGATTATTATTTTGCTCAATTGAGGAAGAAAGTTTTTTATTTTTAGAGAGTTTCCATATCTTATTGCTCGGCGTATAAGTCTTCTTAATACGTAGCCTTGTCCGTTGTTGCTTGGAGAGATTCTTTCGCTTAAAATAAATGTGGCTGTTCGAACATGATCTGCAATTATTCGCATTTCTCCTTTATTCATTTCAATTTTGTATTCCTTTTTTGAAATATTTTCTATTTCTTTTATTATCGGTAAAAACGCCTCGGTTAGATAGTTATCATCGAGGCTGTTGAGTGCTGCTAGCGTGCGCTCGACGCCCATACCTGTATCGACATTACGTTGTTTTGCCTTGTGATATTTTCCATCATTTTTTCTCTCGTATTCCATGAAAACGTTATTCCAGATTTCTACCCAACGCTTGTCTTTTGGATCGTATTTCTTTGGAGCAGGGGCTGAGGCCGACCAGTAGAATATTTCGGTGTCTGGCCCGCACGGGCCTGTTGTTCCTGCTGGGCCCCACCAGTTGTCTTCTTTGCCTAGTGCTACGAGTCGGTCTTTGTGCACTCCAAGAGAGAGCCAGATCTTTTCTGATTCTGTATCGCGTGGTGCATGGCTATCACCTTCGAAGATCGTGACTGCTAGTTTTTCAAGCGGTATCTTGAGCACCTTGGTGAGAAACTCAAAACTCCATTCGATCGATTCTTTCTTCCAGTAATCCCCCAGGGACCAATTGCCAAGCATTTCGAAGAACGTATGATGCGTGGCATCTCCGACTTCTTCTATATCGCCCGTGCGAATGCATTTCTGCACATCTGCTAGACGCTTTCCTAGCGGGTGTGGTTGGCCAAGAAGGTAGGGAACGAGGGGATGCATGCCTGCTGTTGTGAAGAGTACGGTAGGGTCGTTTGCAGGCACTAGTGAGCTTGAGGGAATTATTGCGTGCTTTTTTGAGCTGAAAAACTGGAGATATTTGTTGATAAGCTGCTCTCTCGTTATCATGATCTTTTGAGCGGGTTTGTGGTTTAAAAATGCTTCATCCACTCATGAGAGCAAGTTTGTCCTTAAGGGCCTCAATCTCGAGCTCGAGGTCTTTTCTTCTCTTTATCTTATGGGAATCTATGTGATTTTCTTTTATCTCTTTAACATGCGGCATCCAACTAGCGAGTTTTTTTACTCGTTCATCCAGTTCTTCAAGTAAGCGCCTCAATTCTGTTTTTAGAGCGTACTCAGTTGCGCGGAGTTTTTTATATTCGCGGGCATGCTTCATTGCCTCTAGTAAGGAGATTTCTGACTGGATGAAGGTCTTGCGACCTTGTACTTGCTCTGCGTAGCTTAACTCAACGTATTCCATTATTCCATTCTCTCAAAGATATCTTCGGTAACATTGCTTATGCGCGCGCGCATAAGCTGCATCTCTTTTTCCCAGGCTACTAATTCCTGTTCTTCTCGTATCTTCACTTCACGAATTCTCTTTAGTAATGATTCGGACTCAGTAAGCATTTCACGGATTTCATTTAATGCGCTCTTTGCAGCATAGAACTTATCTAATCGGATATAGACTGGCTTTGCTTCAAGTGCTCTTTTTGGAGGAACTTCTGGGCTTCTCGGTGACCAGTCGTTTAACTCAACGGCTTTGTAGCTATACGGACTCTCGGATTCTTCTCTTTTTATGATTGTTTTTTTACCTTCTTCGAACTCTTCTGCAGCTATTGCATCTTTGATGGCTGCTTGTGAGAAGCCTCCGCTTTGAGTTGGAGAGTCGGGGAAGGAAGGTAATGGGTGAAGTATTGTTTTCTCTCTATCTGAAGAAAGTTCTGGAAGTCTACGAGGTAAGGGAAGGGTTGGTCGCGAGCTCGGAGGTAAATCCGGCAAGGTTTCTTCTTTCTTTTTTTTGTCCCAGAACATATACGTGTGTAGTTGGAAAGATGTTTTTATAGGTTTATATACATTATATAATGGTAACAGCAATTCGAAAGCTTTTTATTTGGTGCTCAGCAAGCACCTTGATGCAACTTAAGCTTCTCAAGGATTTGGTCACTACTATCGCCGGTGTAGCGGCGACGCCTATCATTGATCTCCTTCATGGAAAGAAGAATGTGAATGAATTTATTATTGCCAAAAAACTTGGATTGAACATCAATCAGACGCGTAACATTCTCTACAAGTTGGCTGATGAGGGGCTGGTAAGCTTTGTTGGCAAGAAAGATCGTAAGAACGGAGGGTGGTATACCTACTATTGGACGTTAGATGTTGAAAAAGCATTTGCAAGCCTTAAGCGATCTGTTGAAAAGACCATTGAACGGCTTGAATCACAACTTCAAAGTAGAGTGTCAACGAGACATTATTTCTGTGTTAACTGTGATGTTGAAATGGGAGAAGAACAGGCGTTGTTGAATAACTTTACGTGCCCGGAATGCGGTGAGGTTTTACAGTTGCGGGAGCCGACGGAATTAGTTCGAGAGCTTGAGCGGCAAATTGTACAGGCACGAAAGCAGCTTGAAATTGTTGGTGTTGAGTTGCGTGGCGTTAGTGAGAAAAATACTTCCTTGAGAGCCCGTTCTGCAAAACGAGCGGCAGTAAAGGCGAAAGCTGATCGTGCGGTAAAGCGAGCTGCTGCAAAAAAACTTAAGAAACCAACAGACAAAAAGACCGCTCCCAAGAAAGCCGTAAAGAGGACTTCTAAGAAGAAATGAGTAGGGCGCAGAAAGGTTGGATGGGGATTTTTGGAATAACTACGATCCTTATTTTTATTAATGTGGTTGTTTTTTTAGCGTTGAGCCTGATTGGGCTTTTTTATCGTCTTGCTGGAAAAGCAGCTGTCTTTGAGCAGGTAACTTCTCTGCTCGTGCTTAACCCTGCGCTCTTCTTCCAAGGGCACGTCTGGACAATCATCACGAGCATGTTTATGCATGCAAATTTAACTCACCTTTTTGTAAACATGGTTTCGCTCTTTTTTCTTGGCATGTTTATTGAGAAGCTTATTGGGAGAAAGCGTTATCTCCTCTTCTATTTAGTTTCAGGCATCATAGCAGGGTTGTTTTTTGTGTTTCTCGCTGCAGTCGGAAGCGCAGTGCCGTCCACTGTCTCGCTCTTTGGAACACTTGAAATCTCAGCAGTCGGCGCAAGTGGGGCTATTTTTGGATTGGGCGGCTTACTTGCGGTGCTACTACCGAGAATGAAAGTACTGGTGTTCTTTGTCATCCCTATGAGGCTTTGGGCGGCGATGCTTGTGTTAATGTTTGGACTGTGGGTATTCTCTGCTGTTGCTGGATTGCCTATTGGCAATAGTGCTCATTTCGGCGGCTTGCTTGTGGGTTTGGTGTATGGATTTTATTTACGTGGACGCTTCCCTAAAAAAATACAGATGTTGAATCGGATGTTTGGATCATGAGAAAACAGTCTGTTTATCTAACAAGCTGGAACTATCTTGTTTTAAGCAAAGGATATGTTTTTACCGCGGTTGCTCTTTTCGTCATTGCAGCTTTCATCGGATTCTTTTTCTCTTCTTATTTAGGTTTTTTCGATGCACTTATTCGGGATCTTGTTGAGGAAACGCAGACACTCGAAGGACTATCACTTATATTGTTTATCTTTCAAAATAATGTGTTAAGTGCATTTTTTGCTCTTTTCTTAGGTGCTTTCTTAGGCGTGGTGCCTCTTTTTAATGCACTCATGAATGGCGCGCTTGTCGGCTATGTTGTGGCGCTGGCCTCGCAGGAAGTGGGATCGCTTTCTATTATCTGGAGGCTTCTACCGCATGGTATTTTTGAGCTCCCAGCGATTTTTATTTCTATTGGGCTGGGCTTGCGTCTAGGGCTTGGCTTTTTTGCAACGTATTTTTCTTTCTATCGACGTAACCGCGTTATGAGATGGAGGGTCTTTTTGACTCTTGATGCAATGGCTGCGGGAGTGCTTGCGCTTATTCTTGCAAGCCAGTTTGTTCTTGGTGCTCCAGAGCAAGCGTTCCGCGTGCTTCCACTTTTTCTCTTTTTTGGTGGAGCGATTTTAGGCTTGTTTGGGTTGTTTGGGTTTGTTTTCTTCTTTTTTGTTAAGGATCAGACATTACGACATCGTCAGATAGAACGATTTTCGCGTGATTTTTGGCTTTCTCTCTATGTCTTTGGCTTTATCGTTATACCTCTCCTTGTTGCTGCCGCAATCATTGAAGGCCTCTTAATTAGTTTTCTCTAAGTATCTTTAAAAAGTTCGAAACCTAACGTCTATTATGTCCACGATAGACGATATTGACAATGCTCGTGAGCGAGAACATGGTAAAAAAGTAGAGGCTGCTCTCTTTATTGCAGGGCGCTTCTTGAGCTTCAAGGAGCTTGTCACCCTTACTGATCTTAGCCCAATCCTCTTACGCAAGGTCCTTGTGGACTTGCAAGATCAATACAAGGACTCCGGTTTGGAGATTGTTAATAAAGAAGATTTATGGAAAATGGATGTTTCTCCTGAACATGTTTCAATCGTTAACAAGCTTGCAACGGGTAGCTCTGAATTTAGTAGATCTGAGCAGGAGACTCTGGCTATTATTGCCTATAAGCAGCCTATGAAGCAATCAGTTCTTATCAAGATTAGAGGTAATAAGGCGTATGATCATATTCGGAATTTTGTATCTCTCGGACTTATTATTAAAAAACGTGCAGGACACACTTGGGACCTTAGCTTGAGTGATAGCTTTCATGATTATTTCCATACCTCCCAGAGCGCGCTCGAGGGGCAGGGACAATGACTTGGGTTGATATTGTTTTCTTCTCCTATATTTTTATCGGGCTCTACATGACGAGCCTTATGCTTATCATTTACTTTTCTAACCGACATCAATTGTTTTCTTACCCTCCTGGCAAGCCAGAGCCGGTGAGCATTGTCATGCCGTGCTATAATGAGGAAAAGACCATTGGTGCTGCCATTGAGTCATTGCTTGCGCTTGATTATCCTAAGGAGATGATTGAGATTATTATCGTTGATGATCGATCAAAAGATCAATCTGCTGAGATTGTGCGCGGTTATGCTCTACGCTACCCTCAAGTACGTTTGATTGTGAATGGCCGCAACTCTGGGGGAGCGGCTGAGCCGACTAATATTGGCGTTAAGGCTGCACGTTTTAACTACGTCGCCGTTGCTGATGCTGACTCGACCCCGCAACCTCATGCGCTCATACGTATGATCGGCTTTCTTCAGACTGACCCAAAGGTCGGCGGAGTCACCTGCGCGGTGCTGGCGCGGCATCCACGAACATTCATCCAGCGCTTGCAAGCGATTGAGTACTCGATGATTGCATGGGCGCGGAAATTGCTTGATTGTGTTGATTCTGTGTATGTTACACCTGGACCGTTTGCACTTTATCGGAAAGATGTGCTGTTTAAGATTGGACTTTTTGATACGAAAAACCTGACACAAGATATTGAGATTGTTTGGCGCATGTACACCTATGGCTATATGGCACGTATGTGTCTGGCGACACAAGTGTATTCTGAGACGCCTGAGCGCTTCCGACAGTGGTGGAAGCAGCGTCTGCGGTGGAATATTGGCGGAACGCAGACACTCTTAAAGTATAAAAGTTATTTATTCAAGAAAGGTATGTTGGGCGCATTTATCATTCCGTACTTCAGCTTCTCGTTGTTCATTGGTCTTGTTGGGTTAGGAATGTATACATATCTTATCACGAGGCGTCTGCTCGTTTGGGGACTTTCCACTCAGTACTCTCTGTACGGGAGCGCGACCATTGTACGGCTGAGCGAGTTGAGCTTTAGCCCCTCCTTACTGAATTTCTTTGGTGTTGTGCTCTTTCTGTTGGGTATCTTCTTTACCTTTTTTGGATTGGGAATCATGAAAGAGTCTCGGACTGGGCATAAGAACATTTTTAATATCATGTTCTATCTGATTGTGTATCTTATTGTTTACCCATTTGTCATGATAACCGGACTCTATAAAATCGTGCGAGGAACCTACAGCTGGGGAAAGTAGTATGATAAAACATGCATTCTGGCAGGCGTTGGTTTTTACTGTTTTTATATTTGGAATTGGGCTCTTCTTTGGCTTTTTTGTTGAGCAGTCACGTGTGACTGGCGCTCAACTTGGGCTGATTAATTCTGAAGTAAATGTGCTTGACGCGCAAATCCGAGAGCGTGCGCTTGACACGTTTGCAGTTGATTGTGAGCTAGCGGTTCAGAGCACCTTTGATTTTGCCGATACTATTTACTATGAAGCACGTACTCTTGAGCAATATGATAATGCAAACAAGTTTCCTGACTTGCTTGGAGCGCTACACCGACGTTATGATCTGTTGCGTACGATGTTGTGGATTGAAGCAGTTGAGCTGAAGGATCGTTGTGATGTTGATTTTCACACTGTTGTTTACCTCTATGAATATAATACTGAAGATATTGACACCTCGTCATATCAGGCATACTACTCTCGCTTGCTCTATGACTTGAAACTTGCACATCCTGAAGAAGTCATTCTTATCCCCATTGCCGCCAATAGCGGTCTTGCCTCTCTCGATTTGCTTGTTGAGCAGCAAGACGTTTCTACTTTGCCTGCTATTGTTATCGATGAGCGCACGGTTGTGACCACGATTATCACGTTTGACGAGCTAGAAACGATTGTTTTCGAGAGTAATAATTAATTTAAAGTGCTCTTTGGTCTATCTTTCGTGACTGATGTGATTGTTGATGCGCTGCGAGATGGAGGGATCGTCAAGGTTACTGAGCGTGAGGCTATTGAGGAAGGGCTTCTTATCTTGCGCAGGCCAGTGTTGCAATCTACGTTTGTACCTCCTTCGCGTTCTCCTGTTAAGTCTGCGGAAGCACGACACAATACGCGCCACTCAACGGTAAAAGATTACCGAGCTAATAATGTTCGCGGCGATTTGAAGGAGAACTTTCATTGGGAGATTGCTCGAGCTCGGCGATTGAAGAATCTCACTCGAGGGCAGCTTGCTAACTTGTTGAATGTGAGTGAGGAGCAAATTATCTTTATTGAGCGAGGGGAGCTTCCTAAAGATGATTATGTGCTTATTAACAAGTTAGAGCGTTATCTGAATATTCGGTTGCGCAAAGAGGCCGTTGTTAGTCAGGTGCCAGTACGTTCTCCCGTGACACCAGGGCTGGGAGAGCCTCCTGAGGCTCCCAAGCCGCCTCGCCAGAGCTTTGACTCACAACAAAGCTATCCTAAGGACGTGACACTTGCTGAGTTGCAGAAGCGCAAAGAAATGGCTAAGAAGATGGAGCCTGGGAACTCTAAGAATTTGTTTGGGAATGATATTGAGTTGATTGAATAGATTGAAAGAGAGTAAGGGTTAATTTGGAGTTTAAAAATTCATCAATAGAAGAATCAACTGCACCATATATCTCTAGATTGTTTTCGCTTTCTGATGTTTCAGGGTTTTTTGTAATTTGCATAAAAATGAGTAATAAAATAATCGCAAGAATCAATAGTCCAATAATATAGTAATGTTTTTTATTCATTTTGTTTTATTCAACTACATAATAGAATGTAGTGGTATCTTCTGAGATAATCCCATTTTGATTAATAAATGCCAAAGTTGATTGTTTATTCTGGATATTTGGAGGTGTTTCTTCAATATCTGCCTTTCCTTTAAATTTAGCGTCAGTAACAATTTCTTTCACTACTCCGCTAGTTGCTTGACCGGTTGCAGGATCTACTTGAATATAATATCTGTGGTAATTATGGTAAAGATATTTGCTTTCAATTGTATCGCGAAGATATTCTCCAGTTGAGTTATCAACTGTGCTGTTGCCTATTGTTGGGTAAGAATATAGAAAGTCAAAGGATTCTACTCCACAACTTCTATCTGGCGCTTTTTGTTCACAATCACCCGAAGGATAGCTAATCAAGGTTTCAATATTTTGCCCATCACTAAAGTGGCGAACGACATCAGGGGCAGATCCTTGGAAGCTTGCGTAAAATCGTCTTTCCTGAAAGTCATTTCCTTCATTATCTGTCCATTCTATCTTAACAATTGCCAATTTTGCTATTTGACCTTCTGGTGTAGTTGCCTCACCAGCCCAGAGAGTCGATATTTGAAAATTAGATCCATACATATTAAAAAAATCATTTAGTTGTTCATCGGTAGTTGCGGGCACTACAACAATTAGTAAAATTAATACCCATCCAAAAAGTAAAAACTTTTCTTTCATCTTAATTATTTTATAAACTTCTTATGCCTATTTATAGGTATCTATCTATTCAATTTTGCTTGGATTTACAGTTGACTAAGGAGATTAAACTGACTTTTACTTTATAGCACCTAATAGATAGTTTTATAAATCGTTTTTTACCCTTTCAGTAATGAACGTTGAGATTGTTAAACAAGAGAAAGACGATATTGAATTCAGAATTGACAATTCTACTGTTGCCGAGGTTCTGCGGGTTTATTTGACTGAGCAAGGTGTTAAGTTTGCTGCATGGCGACGCGAGCATCCTTCCAAACCTCTTTTAATGAAAGTTCAGACTAGCTCTGGAACGGTGAAGAAGGCCATTGCTGATGCTGTTGCTGCAATAAAGAAAGATACTGATGCTTTGGCTGCAGCTGTGAAAAAGTAACCCTTTACTTTATTAAGCCGGTTCTCTTGTATTCTTTGGAGGTGATACGTTATGTGTAAGAGTTGGTGTGAGGCTGTCTTTGCCATTATCATTCTGGTATTTGCTATCTGGCAAACTACCTATTCCCGTTGGATTATCATTGTGATGGCAGTTATCTTGCTTGTCCATTCATTTACTTGTAAGAGTTGCTTTGCTCGCCATCATATGGGAAGCGAAGCAATGCATCCTGCGCGATCCAAGAGACGCAGATAAACACTTGTTTTCTTTTTTCATTATTTTTATATAGGGATGCTGGCCCTTCAAGGCATGGACGATGGCCTGGGCCGCATTTCTGCGGGAAGTTATGATTTGAATAAGTGGCTTTATGGCGGCTATGAACGAGGGATTATTACTGCCATTTATGGTGCATCGGGAACGGGCAAGACTAATTTCTGTCTGCTTGCTGCGGTATCACAGGCTCGAAAGGGTAATCGCGTTATTTACATTGATACTGAGGGGGGATTTTCTGTCGAGCGTGTAAAGCAGCTTGTTCCTAATGAGTATGAGGGGGTGCTTGAACGTATCATTTTATTGAAGCCCACTACTTTTTCAGAGCAGAAAGAGTCGTTTAAGCAACTGCTCAAGCATATCAAAGATCAAGTGAGCCTGATTGTTGTTGATGGTATGACGATGCTCTACCGATTGGATTTTGCGGCAGCTCGAGAACAGGGAACAGGGGCATTGCAAGATATTAATGCAGAGCTTGCTCGGCAGATGCGCATCCTGGCTGAGCTTGCTCGAAAGCAGGATCTTCCAGTGATTGTGACGAATCAGGTATATAGTTGGAATGGTGGGGATCGGATGGTTGCTGGAGATGTAATGAAATATTGGAGCAAATGTTTGATTGAGCTGGCGAATGAAAACGGGAGACGTGCTGCTTACCTAGTTAAGCATCGTAGCTTGCCTCAGAAGAAGCTAGAGTTTGTGATCGTTGGAGATGGTGTGAAGAAAAGAGGATGGCTTTAAAAAAGCACTTTCCTACTTCTTTTTATGACTGAAGAAAAAGGTAAGATTGATTTCAAGTATAATTTGAAGGTTTATTGGTCTTTCTTAAAGAAATATAGGTTGCCTCTTGCCCTTTTGATTTTTGCAGCCTTTTTGATAGAAGTTTTTACTGTTTTAGACAGCTTTCTTTTTAAGATCATCATTGACAAGGGCGAGCTTTTTCTTGATGGAAGCATTACGAAGGCAGCTTTCGTATCTATCTTGCTCTTCATTGCCTCAGTGTATGCAGGTTTTGTTGTTTTCAAATCAGTAAGCAAGTGGTTTCATACCCACTTGACCAATATTATTGATGCTTCACTCATGTATGATTTGAAGCAGCGGTACTTTAACCATATTTTATTCTTGTCTCACCGCTTTCATACAACACACAAGACCGGCTCTTTAATCGCTAGACTAAGTCGCGGATCAAGCGCGATGGAGAGAATGACTGATTTTTTCGCTTTTAACACGTTACCTTTGATATTCCAGTTAGTCTTGGTTACAGCCGCTCTTTGGTATTTTAACTTCGCAACGGCGATTGTTGTTGTCATATCGAGCTTCGTTTTCATTGCCTATGGCCTTTTCATTTTGAATTTACAGCGACCGGCCAATATAGCTTCAAATCGTGCTGAGGATATTGAGAAGGGAAATTTGGCAGATTTCTTTACTAATATTGATTCTATCAAGCACTTTGGTAAAGAGGAGTATATATCGGGTAGGTTTACGAGCCTTACTCAAAATTCAAAGAAGGCTTTGTTAAAGTACTGGAGCTATGGTAACTGGTTCAACGGCGGTTTGACTTTTATTTTAGCGGTAAGTACCTTCTTCTTGGTTTATTTTCCAATTAAAGGGTTTCTTAATGGTACTTTAAGCTTGAGCACCCTCGTATTTGTCTATACTATCTATGGGAACTTATTTGGCTCGCTCTTTGGATTTGTATACAGTGTTAGGGGCTACTATCGTTCAATGGCTGACTTTAATGATCTCTTTAGCTATGGTCTCTTTGAGAACGAGATTAAGGATAAGCCGAATGCGCCCCCATTAGTGGTTAAGGCTGGGTCTATTGAGTTCAGAAATGTTGCGTTTAAGTATCAGGATCAACTGTTGTTCAAGAACTTTAACCTTGTTGTTCCTGCCGGGAAGAAAGTTGCCTTAGTAGGGCATTCTGGCTCCGGGAAATCCACGCTGGTCAAGCTGCTCTACCGTTTGTATGATGTGAATGCTGGAGAGATCTTAATCGATGGTACCAACGTGAATGCGTTTAAGCAGGAATCGTTGCGTAGCGAGTTGAGCATTGTACCTCAAGAGTGCGTTTTATTTGATGATACTATTTACAATAATGTTGCTTTTTCTCGCCCTGATGCAACACGTAAGGAAGTAATGGCTGCTATGAAATTTGCACAGCTTGATCGAGTAATTGAGAACTTTCCTAAGAAAGAGAATACGGTCGTTGGCGAACGAGGCGTGCGGCTTTCGGGAGGAGAAAAGCAACGTGTTTCAGTTGCGCGTGCTATTTTAGCTAACAAAAGAATTTTGGTGCTTGATGAAGCCACTTCATCTCTTGACTCGCAAACAGAGCATGACATTCAACGGGATTTGAAGAGACTTATGGAAGGGCGAACGTCTGTGATTATTGCACATCGGCTTTCGACGATTATGCATGCTGACTTGATTGTTGTGCTTGATAAGGGCAAGATTGTGCAGTTGGGTACACATCAACAGCTTATCAAGAAAAAAGGTATGTATCGAACGTTATGGGACTTGCAAAAAGACGCGATACTTGCAGGACGAGGCAGGCGATACGGATATTTAGTTGACGCTTACAAAGTCTAGTATGCCGTTTAGCAATGGCCTCTCATCATCAGCTATTTTTTCTCGTTTTGCTTGGAGCGTTGCAGCAAGATTTACGAG
>CAYHLN010000023.1:0-13505 GCA_964357505.1 Candidatus Woesearchaeota archaeon
TGTGAGAAAGCTATAAATATCTTATCTAAAAGACCATCGAAGCCTTATTTTTTCTGCTTTCTTTATTGCCCATGCTTCATTGTTCTTTAAACCTCGAGCGACTGGGAGCATTTTCACAAATATGAATATACATAACGCTATGGAAATGGCGATAGTTCCGCTACCGATTATTATTACTTTTATGCCTTGCCAATTTGTTAGGCCTTCAAATGCAATGGCTCCGATTAATAGAATTAGTCCCGCGGTCATAAAGATTGTCGAAAGTGCCCCTAAAAATAGTGCAGAAAGATAATATCCTACTGCGTTTTTTATTATCCTTGTTTGCATTTCACTTTGTGGCGTGGAAAGCTATAAATAACCTTTCTTCTGACCCAGGATATGTTTGGCGGAATTGATCCTAAGAAAATGCAGGCTATGATGAAGCAAATGGGCATCAAACAGGAAGAGATTGAAGCTCTTCGTGTGGTAATTGAGAGGGAAGATGGAAAGATTATTATTGAGAACCCTCAGGTGCAGAAAGTGACTATGCAGGGCAAAGATAGCTGGCAAATCACTGGCGAAGCGCGAGAGGAAGCAGGCATTAGTGACGCAGACGTGGAGATGGTTGCTGAGAAAACAGGCAAGAGCGTGGAAGAGGCACGAGCCGCTCTTGAAGAGGCACATGGCGATATTGCCGAGGCCATTGTAAACCTTTCTTAAAACTGGTGTTTCTTTTGAGTAATAACTGCAAAAAATCGTTGTTTTCTCCAAAAGGTATATATACTTAGGGGGTATTTAAAGGATCTATCAATTTGTTCGTTTTAAATGGATGCCATCATTAAGGAAAAGATTAGTGCGGATCACCTGCTCTACGTTAGTCTAAAATACACTAAGACATGCGATGTAATTATTAATTTATTGCTGCGGTGGAAGATTATGATTGATATGTCTATGGAGCGTCTTATTGAGAAAGCTAAGAAAACAAAGAAATGGAAGCCGGTACCTGACGCGCCACGTGCTAAATTAATCCAGTTACAAAAAATTTATGCCCAAGAGCCACTTGTCGCGCAAACTCTTTCTCTGTATGAGCTCTTTCGGGATGTAGAAAAGCTTGATAAGGTCCGTGAAAGCGAGTTTCGTAAGGGAGTTAACTTGCGCGTAACGTACAAAGGCGAGATCGTCAGTATCAATTTAGATAAGTTAAAGGAATATGCCGAATTGCTCGAAAGGTTTATAAGTTATCTGAAATAAACCTACTCTATCCCGACGTGTGCGGATGACAATGGTTTCAAAACTTATTACAATTATTTCAGGTAAAGGGGGCGTGGGAAAAACGACGACTGCTATCAACCTTGGTGCAGCGCTTAATTCTTTCGGAAAAGAAGTTATTATCGTAGATGCTAACTTGACTACTCCGAATGTTGGTTTGCACCTTGGTGCACCGATTGTGCCTGTCACGTTGAATCATGTGCTGCTTGGAAAGGCAAAAGTTGTTGATGCTCTGTATGAACATCCTTCTGGAACTAAGATTGTTCCGAGCTCGCTTTCCGTAAAGGAGCTTAAGAGAATTAACCATGGGAAGCTCAAAGATGTAGGTAAGCTGCTGCGCAAGATGGCAGATTATGTTATTTATGATGCGGCTGCTGGACTGGGAGAGGAAGCTGTTGCAAGCGTTGAAGCTGCTGATGAGCTGATTATTGTGACTAATCCTGAGATCACCGCAGTGACGGACGCTTTAAAGACCATTAAGCTGGCAGAAGAGATGGATACGCCCGTACGTGGCGTCATCGTGACTCGTGTTAAAAAGAATAAGAATCAGATGCCCCTTGCCAATATTCAAGAAATGCTGGGCGTGCGCGTCTTAGGAGTCGTTCCTGAAGATGATAACGTACAGCTTGCCTTGACGATGAAGGATGCTATCTTCCATACTAACCCAAGGAGCAGGGCTTCGCGGGCGTATAAGCAGATTGCAGCTGATCTTGCTGGTGTTAAGTATCATGCGCCTGGTTTATGGGCGCGTATGCTTGGAAAATAATTCTAGAAGGGGTATAATGAGTATTTGAGTGTGTCAAAGATAGCTAGGAAATCTATTTTCATAAGACGAGGGAGATTTTCGCGTAGTTGAGAAATTACCTCTTGTAGTTTTTCCTGATTCTCCACTTCCACTCCAATTTCATAATCCCATGCGCCCAGCGTGTTAATAGTCCAAATAACATGCGGGTGCTTTTCACAGAATTCCATCAGTTTTCTTTCTTCGATTTCATCTATAGGTCCTGTTCTAACCAGAAGGTTATATGCTTGAAAACCAAATTTCCCGGGAGAGATAATCGGATAGTAGCCTGTAATTATTTTTTCTTTTTCGAGACGCCTTACCCGGGATATTATCGTTGAGGGCGCTTCTTTTAATTTAGTGGCAATATCAACTATTTTTGCTCTCCCGTCCTGTGTAAGATGTGTAATGATTTTTTTATCAAGATCATCTAATTGAACTTTCTCTAGCTCTCCGCCAAAATAAGGAAGACTTTCTTTCGCCTTAGTATCTAGAAGGTACTTTCTTAAGAAATGTTGTAGGGAGATTCTTGTTACTATATCAAATTGATCTATTAATCCGGAAAACTTACTTTTTAGCTCTTTTATTATGTGATGCAACGAAATTGAGTCTTGCGCTAGCAACCCAACTATGAAGTTATAATTTCCCCCCACACGTGCGAGATACGAAACATTCGTATGTCGCTTGAGGTATTCAACTAACTGGCTTTCTTTTTGTTGCATGCTGTACTTTAGGCTAATGTAGACTCCAAAATCGGTGTAGCCTAGTTTATGAAAATTAACGTAACAAATGGTACCTTTCAGAACACCTTCTTTTTCTAAGCGGTTTATTCTATAGGCTACCACGTCTGGCTTTAATCCGATCATTTTTCCAATGAACGTGTTGGGTTGACGACCATTAACCTCAAGCTGGTTGACCAGCTTACGGTCTTTAACATTTAGGACAATCATTCCTTTTATATGCAATTCAACTATATAAATTCTGCTTTTATAAGGAATAATTAGGAATAAATTCTAAATAATACAATTTGCCTTCTTCTTTGTGAAGAAAAACGAAATTGTGAGTAATGTAAATGAGTTTATTGAGAAATCTCTTCAACATAAGGGCGAATATATCGTTGAGGTAATGGGGAGACCGATTCGAATTCATCCTCAGGTGCTTTCCCCTAGGTATAGTTATTCGTCTCGATTTATTATAGAGAATTGGGATGTTGGAGCCGATATGACTGTTCTCGATGTTGGTACAGGAAGCGGCATCTTAGCACTTTTTGCAGCTTTACAAGGAGCAAAAAGAGTTGTGGCTTTAGATATCAACATTCATGCTTGTGCTATTGCGGAAAAAAACATGCGTGAAAATAGGGTCTTTCGTAAGGTGACTGTGGTACACTCTGATCTTTACACTGGTTTGCCTAAGGAAAGATTTGATCGCGTTGTTTTTAATGCACCTTACTGGAATAAAAAAACCGATCCTGCTCTACCCTTGACTTATGGCGTTTATGATGAGGACTATTCTGTGCTCAATAGATTTTTGAAGGAGAGCGGGGAATATTTGGCTCTTGGCGGTAAAATTCTTCTTGGCTTCTCCTCCCAAGGAGATGTTGCTCGTGTGAGGCAGATGATTAATTCTGCTGGTTGGAATATCGAAAAGGAAATTAGAGAAAAGAAAGGGCATACGAGGATCCTCTTTTATCTTAAAGATAACGGCACTTAGCACTATTCTTATATAGTTGCTTAATAGTGGATCCTTATGAAACGATGGGTCTATGGCACAGGCATTCTTGCTTTAGCATCTTTGCCTTTTCTTTATCATTCTCCTACTTCCAATTCGCTGCCTAACCCGGCAGTGCCTCTCCGCCGCCCTGTTGTTTCTCCTCCTTTGTCTTTAGGAGTACCCTCTGCTTTTGTCTCGCAATCACCAGAAACCTTCATGCGTGAGCTTACTGCAGCGAGAGATCCGCTTATTTCTGTACACTCTAGTAATCGTGAATATGTTTCGACTCTCTTTTCTTCACTACGCCAATTTAATCAGGGCGTTATGGTTACTATGGATAGCGAAGGTACTCCTTGTTGTTTGGAATCGTGCTTGGACAATATGACTTCTTTAAGAAATTGTGCTTTGGCATCTTCTCCAGGGGGACGTGTTATGCTTTATTCTCCCGAGACAGGAAAAACTTTCATGTACTTGGATATCGAAGTAAGTCCTTCTTATACTCAGGATAAAGATGGAGTAGAAATTGTTTCAGCTGTTCATTTGGAATATCGGGTTCAGGAACTTGATCCTGAAAGTTTGACTTTTCAGGATGTGGGAACTGCCGGTGCAGTTTTTTCACGGCGTGATTAACGAACCTTGCTTCCTGGAGCGATTTCTTTGTCTGGCGCGAGTAAGACGACGAGACTATCATCTTCGGTTGCCGCAGCTAAGGTCATGCCTTCACTCTTAACGCCACGAAGCATGGCTGGCTCGAGATTGACAATAAAGATGCCTTGCTTGCCCTTGAGTTCTTGTGCGGTATAACGGCCCTTTAGGCCCGCCACTATTGTTCTTTTTTCTGTGCCAAGGTCGATCGTCAACACATAGAGCTTCGTAGCGTTGGGATGATCTTCTACTTTGAGAATAGTACCGACACGAAGATCGACCTTTTCCCAGTCTGCGAAAGGTATAGTTGGTTTCATTATAGTTTCTGGTTTTTTATCTTTTTAATACTTAATGATGACTTTTTGCTAGGTGTTTTCTTATTTTTTGTTTTTCTTCAGGACTGATATTTGCCCCTCTTCTTTCGAGTCCTGAGATGCAGCTATCCACAAGATCTTCTACTTTTGGAACTCTAATATTAGGGTTCTGCATTGCTTGATTTATTCGAGGAAGATCTTCTTCATCCCGTGGGCCTGCTACCATCAGAGGGAGGTCATGGCCGTATTTTACTCTCCCTGCTTGCATATACATGTACACGCCAGGTTTTCCAAAAAGAGGGATACGTGGAATTAATTGATCATGAGCAGGAGCAAGGTGGGCGTGGTACTGTCTCTGTACCAGAATTCTCATGTTTCTCAAAAGATCTTCATAATCAGTCATCATGGTGCGAAGTTATTTTTCTTTTGAACGTTTAAAAATCTTTGCCTATATTTTTTTGAATAGAATCTTGCTTTTAGTAATTTTACTGATTTTAAGCGGCTTCTGGAGCGCATTCCATTCCAGCTTGAAACCAAATGTTTGTGCTATCTTCTCGGCTGTTTCTGGTAGGAATGGGCTGAGTAAGATGCTGGCGTCACGGATGGCTTGTGTTAGCTCATAAAGCACTCCTGCATCGTGTGTTTCCCAGGGTTTTTTGTGCTGGACGTGTTCGTTGCACCTATCCAGAAATGAGAAAATTTCATGGAGTGCTTTGTCGAGCTCGTAGCGTTCCATGTGCCGGATTACTTTTTTTTGGGTTTCCTTGGAGCTCAGAGAGTTATCTGCTTCCTTCCCGAGGCCATATTTTTCCGCTAATGCTGAAACACGGGAGACAAGATTACCGAGCTTATTTGCCAGTTCATTATTGTGTCTTTCTTGAAGCATGGCTTGTGAGAAGTCTCCGTCTTCACCAAATGGCGTTTCACGAAGAAGAAAATAGCGGGCGCTATCTACTCCTGCAATGTTGATCAGAGAGTCTATTGATATCGCGTTTCCGGCAGACTTCCCCATTTTTTCATTATTCACTGTCAACCATCCATGTGCAAATATGCTTGTAGGCAAATCGAGCCCAGCGGACTTGAGCATGGCTGGCCAGTATACTGCATGGAACCACAAGATATCTTTTCCGATTATATGGATGTCTGCTGGCCAGAATTTATTCATCCTTTTTTCAGTTCTTGTTGCAGAATAATAATTTAATAGGGCGTCGAACCAAACATAGCAATAATGTTTTTTATCGAATGCCAATGGGATTCCCCAGTCAAAGCTTGTTCTTGAGATGCTAAAGTCTTTTAGTTCTTCTGAAACGCGATTGATTATTTCTTGACGGCGATGCGAGGGCTGAATAAAGTTTTTATTTTTTTCATAGTGCTTAAGAAGGAAGTCTTGATATTTTGATAACTTAAAGAAATACGATTCTTCGCTTAATTTATCCAGAGCTTTTTTATGAATTGGGCATTTTAAGCCTGGAGCATCTTTTTCGGTGTAATATGCTTCGCAAGCAGTACAATAGAACCCTTCGTATTTGCCTTTGTAAATGTCCCCATTATCATAGACTTTTTGTAGCACTTCTTGGACAATTTTTTCATGCGCTTTGTCTGTTGTGCGGATGAAAAAATCATAATCGATGTTGAGTTTTTTCCAGGCTTGCTTGAATTCAGGAACAATGGCGTCTAGAAATTCTTTTGGCTGCTGCTTCTGTGCTAGGGCTGCTTTTTGTATTTTTTTACCGTGCTCGTCCGTGCCTGTGAGAAAATAGACGTTCTTTCCGGTAAGCTTATTCCATCGCGCCAGCGTATCTGCGGCAATCATGGTATATGCATGACCAAGGTGAGGGATGTCGTTCGGGTAGAAAATAGGAGTAGTTATGTAAAACGTTTTTTTCATAATACAAAAAGTCCTACAAGGTATAAAAAACTACCTTATTCATTACCAAAAGGTATGCCTGGAGCATGATTATCAAACCATTCGTATTGACTCATTTTCTTTCTTTTTTCAGGAGGGGGTCCTGTTTTGTAATGCTTTTCTAAGCCCCTTACAAAACAGGTTTGCCTGTTTCCATAGTGTAACCACGCATCCATTAAAATTGGGTCAATTTCTGCCATTGCGGGTATTCGCGAGCGCATTCTTTCTTTGCCTGCTTTTCTGAATTTTTCCCGAATTATCATGTTGTATGATGCACCTAGAAAAACTCTTAAGAAAGGTTCAGTAACCCAGGGAAATATTTGAGGTACGACTTCACCTATTGCTTCTATTGCTCTTCTAGTATATGCAAGATATGCTGCAACATCGTGAGCACAATACGTGGTTATATTTCCACCGAAGCGGAACGTGTAATCGTGTCTTTTTGCATCGCAGTCATGTCTTGAGCGAAGGCGCGTCCACTCCGCAAATTTTTCTTTTCTTCCTATCCGAGGAACATGCTCCAGGACTACCTCGTGCTGTTCATTTGATGAGCGGGATGGGACTCCCAGAGAGATTGTGTTATGCGGGGATTCTCTTGTATTATGCACTATTATTTTTTCTCTTACCATTTTTGATCTATGGGCATAATGATGGAGTCGATGTCCTTCCATCGTTATTGTAGGGCGAACTATATGCCACATTTTTTCTGGGTCAATCCATGCCCATCCAATATAGGGTCCGTTTCTTCTTTGATATTTTTCAGATGCATCGATTCGCGCCTTAAGTTCACTTTGCTCTTTTTCAATAAGTTTTCTTTCGTCACCATCAAAGGTGTCTAACATTACAACTTTTCCACGCTTTGAGAAATTTTGATGACTGAAGAAGTTTGGGGGCATGATTGGCGAGCCTGTGTATATTATTACTTCATCTCTCTGTCTATGAGAGAGCGCTTCGCCCAAGTCTGAAAATCTTGATATTTGAATTTCTCTTCTGTTCCCTATTACTGCCCTTGTTGAGGTTGGTTTTCCAAATAGCTGTTCTTTAATTTCTGAAAGTTCCTCAAGCGGAGTCTTCATATTTATTCTGGGAACGTGTGGTTTTTAAACATCATTATTCTTTCGTTTTTAGCGCCGATAGTTTAGTGGTAGAATGTCACCTTCCCAAGGTGATCGTCCGGGTTCGATTCCCGGTCGGCGCACTATTATTGACTACTAATACACTAATATTTATATCGTCTCGGTGCTCCTTGTATTTATGGCACCAGTTGATCCTGTGTCGCAGCAAGATTTTTCTCTTTTGGCTATTCGCACCCTCTTTCCTCATGTTGATGGTGCAAGTTATTTTGCACATCTTACTTCAAACCTTTAGCTTCTCAAGCTGGTTTTGAAGTTACGAGGGATTTACCTCCTGACTGCCCTTCTCCTGCAGAGGCACTTAGAGAGTATTTGCATCTTTGTAGGACTCGACTTGATTTCTTTTTGGCAGAGAGTCAACTTACCGAAGGAGCGTTTCCTGATCTTTTGCATGGAAGGAGACATCTTGCCTTTGCAGACCCACAGACTGGCTATCAGGGCAGTTTGGATTGCCTTTACTATGCTCATGAGGCTGCTGAACGCCTCGCCTTAACACAGCGAATTAACATTACGCTATCTTTATTAATTGCCTTTTCTTTTTCTTAGCATGAAGAAAGGGGTGCTCGTTATACCGGAGGATTCACCGTATGTGAGGCGTTCCAAGGAACATGGGCGACGGAAGTTCATTGCTCAAGGCGCGGTTTCTGAGGCTTCAACTTCCTTTTCAGGTTCATTTATTGTAGCTTTCGCCAAAGATATCGGCGCTAACGCGCTGCACGTTGGCTTTTTGAGCGCCTTTTCCGGCTTATTATCTCCCTTTGGTAATCTTTTGGGAAGTAAGCTTATGGAAAGCTCTTCACGTAGGAGCATTCATTACAAGTACACTCTTTTACTTGCCCTTGTTTGGCTGCCTATTCTTTCTCTGATCTTCTTCTTTTGGAAGGATATTGGCGCAGCTTACCTGCCCTATGCACTCATTGCCTTTTACTCGCTATACGTGTTCTTGAGCAGCGTTAAGGATCCGCCGACTTTTTCCTGGCTTGGTGATATGGTGCCTGCAGATATGCGCGGCAAGTATTTTGCACAGCGAAGTCGCTTTATTGGGTTTATTGGGTTAGCAACTTTCTTAATTGGGGGATTTTTGCTCGACTTTTTTGAAACACGCGGGTATCTGCTGATAGCCTATGCCATTCTATTTACTATTTCTATTGTGCTTCGGTTTTACTCAGCATTACAGGTCAATCATATTTTCTCACCGCGATTTACCCTTCACAAAGGCTATTATTTCTCTTTCTGGAGTTTCCTGAGAAGATATGATAATTTTGGAAGATTTGCCGTATTTTATGCTGTTTTCAACTTTGCCATTATGATTGCATCTCCTTTTTTTGGTTACTATATGCTTAACGATCTTGGTTTTGGCAAGGTGACTTTTACGATTGTATCGCTCAGCAGCACGGCGTTCTCGCTCCTTTTCATGCCGCTCGCAGGTAAATTTTCGGATCGATATGGAAATTTGAAGTTGCTTTATATTGGGGGAGTCATGTTTGCACTCAACCCGATTGTATGGATTTTCTTTAAGAGTCCGATTGTGCTGGCACTCGTTCCTGGTTTTATTGCGGGAGTGGCTAACGCCGCCATTGGCATTGCAGTCACGAACTATACTTATGATTCCACAAGTGAACAACGGAGGGGGTTGTGTGTAGCTTACTTGAGTGTTTTAAGTGGCATTGGTATTTTCATCGGCTCTCTTGCTGGAGGGTTGATGATCGAGTATCTCAATGTAAGCTTCATGAATACCACGCTGTTTGTCTTTGGAATAGCTGCAGTATTGCGTGCCGGTGTAGCCTTATACTTCTTGCCACAACTTGAAGAGGTGCGGCCTGTCAAACGGTTGCATGGACTCAGTGTAAATGTATTGCACCCATTCAGGGCAATTCATTCAGACGTGGTTTGGTTTAAGAGATTTTACCATTCTAAATAGGAACCTTCACAAGTTTTAAAAGCGCCACTCCCCATGGTTCGATATGTTTTCAAGTAAAATTAACTGTCCTCAGTGTTCAAGTAAGGTCAAGGATAGCTTTGACTTTTGCCCACACTGTGGCGCGAATGTCCGAGATCCGCAGCGAGAGCTGGATGATTTTGGATTTTTGGGTAAAGACGAGAATAGTCAGGCACCGCTTACGGGAGGCGGAAACATGGGTGTAGCCGATAAGATGCTTGGTTCTATGTTGAATATGCTTATGAAGTCCTTAGAGAAGCAAATGAAGGGTACGGACACTGAAGTCCAGAACTTGCCTAATGGTATTACTATTCGCGTTGGACAGCAGAATGCTAAACCTCGAAGACAAAAGTTGCCAACTATCACGCAGCAACATGTTGATCGAATGAAGGGCATGCCACGAGTGGAGGCAAAGTCTAACGTGCGACGCCTTGGCGATAATGTTGTGTATGAGTTGAAAGCACCTGGAGTGCAGTCTATTAATGATGTCTTTGTTGCTAAGCTTGCTTCTGGTTATGAAGTACGTGCTATCGGCAAGAATAAAGTGTATGTGACAAGCTTGCCTGTTGAGCTTCCCTTGAGAAGTTATAGCGTAGAGAAAGAAGGCTTGACATTAGAGTTTGGAAGTCAGTAATTCTTTTATATGAATATGAATGATCGCGCCAGGATTTGAACCTGGGATCTCAGCCGTTCTGATCTCTTGTCGATAATATCAGAGCTGCGCATTAACCGGGCTATGCAACGCGATCGTACTAATGTCTAGAAAAAACCGTTTTTAAGTCTTTGCTGAGGCAAGAAACCGGTAATATTTGTTTATGTGCTTTTGATTTTTAGGTTGAATTTCACTAAAAAACTTGTGAAGCATTTCTACCCC
Source organism: Candidatus Woesearchaeota archaeon (assembly GCA_964357505.1). GTDB lineage: Archaea > Nanobdellota > Nanobdellia > Pacearchaeales > GW2011-AR1 > JBBSZK01. The sequence goes on from CAYHLN010000023.1 coordinate 10,551, forward strand.
TCTTATTACGACAATGTAGACTCTCTGCCGATTATAATCTTGGTTATACAGCTGCGAGTGTATTGTTGCTCTGAACTCTAATTCTCTTAATTGGTAATGTAATTGTTCTCCTAGTTTTTTGGAAATCGTTGTAATTTGGATTATCGGGTACAGTTTATTGTTTTTCTTTAGTAAGTATAAACATCCATCTGTATCGAAAAGACCCCGAATACATGCTTTTAGCAGTATTGGATCGTTGCAAAATTCTTTTGGTATTTCCAATTCATACTTCTTTCCTAGGGGAAGCCCCAATGTTTGCTTAAATTGAATTATCGAGTTTCTCCATATTTGGAATCCGAATACGCGAGTGGAAGGCATATCTCTTAAGTTTATTTTGACGCCGTACACTCTTTCAAAGATTGGCTTGATTCTCGTTAAATAATGTTCTCGGTCGTCTTCTATATGGCCCCTTAGCTGGTAAAAACCCCTCTGACCTTGGTGCCCATAGTAATTCATGCTCCCGTCACCGATGTGCCAACCTATTTCCTCTGCCAGTTCTTCGTTTATAGCAATAGCCATTCAAGATGATGACCTTGTTATTTTTATTTGTTGTGCAACTATTTCACAATTAATACAAGAAAAAAAATAAGAAAAAAGAGAAATAAAAAAATAAAAGTGGTATTTAAGCAACTACTTTTGCTGCTATGTTACCGGTTGAAGTTAAGTCGACTAAGCTGCTCGCTTTTCTATAGTTAACTGTGATATCTCCCTTGAAGTTATCTCCAGCTGCTAGCGCCGGAGCTACCGTACAATCAACTGTTATTGTCGACTTACCACCTGCTGTTATTGCAGTAAGTGTTGAGAATGTGCCACAGTTTGTCACATCAACGCTCTGAACATCATAATTTTCACCGCCATTATTTTGCAGTTCTAAAACTACTCCATCCTGAGCTCCAGCAGTCACATCATCAGTATCTGCCTGTACGTTATGTGCATTCACGTAAAACGGAGGACTTACGACCGCAGAACCTGTAGTATACTGTCCTGGACTGAATACGCCGAAATATGCAAGTACTCCAATAGCGATAATTGCAGCCAAAATAGCCCAACCATATGTCATCAAAAACTCCATTGCTGCTTGACCTTTGCGTTCCATGTTCGTACCTCCTTTTAGCTATTATTCTGTCATGGAAGACAGAAGCTGTTTATAAATATTCGTGTCGTCGTTACTGAGCTAGTGCGCTGACGCCATATGTGTCCAGATGGGCATCATCTAGATAAAACCAGGTAGGGGTGCCGCTAATCCTATGTGAGGAAGGGTTTTGGCTGGAAAAATAGATGTAGTCAACTACCGATTTCTGGCTTATCGTGATGCCTGCAGCGCTTACTTTTTGTAAATTGACAAGCGACTCAATTCCATGCGCGCTTGCAGTGGTAGAGCCAGTAAGGCGGTCAAGGTAAGAGGGTGCAAGCGGATTTGCGTAGTAATACGATTTTACTGCATGGTCATTTAAGTTTGTTACATTCGTCCCTGAGACAAAGAAGGCGTGCGGCGTGCGCTTGATTTTATTAATGATTTGACTTTGTGTATTGAGCGTGTAGAGCGGATCTTCAAAACCTTCTACGGGAACCATGGCACGGATTGTTTCTGTTTTATTCCACTGTGCAAGGCCACCATGGTCTCTAACAAGAAGCTGCGCTTGGACTTCGAAAATAACTTCCCAAGGTGTTTCTTGGTATACCCGGAACGTATAATTTGAAAGTGTTGCGTTCGCGTTTATCTTGCCCGCGCGCTCTTGAAGTGTTGTTGCGAGTTCTGGGAGTGTGGCACCAGTCATTAAGCTTTCTGGAATTCCTTGAAGCGTTCCGTTCAAAAAGAGTTCTTCTAATGATTGGGCATAGTTTGGCAGATAGGCGCCTGTTTCTGCAATCCTTTTTTGTGATACGACTAGGGAGCGAAATCCTGCAATGTAGACTTCACGCGGCAAATCCGCCTCCACTCCTTTGACGAATGAATCGAGTGTATCGACACGATCGTGCACGCCGCTATAATCGTTCAATACAGTATAGAACGTATAACTGAGGAAGAAGAGCGTTACTAGAGCTATTGCGAGAGTCGTGAAGAAGATTCCTCTTTTATTTATCGCCATGCGCGTACTTGTACCTCTGTTGACCAGGCATACGGAATTCCTTGCAAGGTTGTTATGTTAATTGCAACGTCCTGACTATTGAACCTGACATCGACTTTATTGTTCGGTTCTGCATCTAACGAGCGTAATAGTAACCAAACTGCTGCTTGAGCTGCGTCGTTGCTGTTATAGGCTTGCGTGGCTTGCTGATAGAAGCACTCGCTTGATCCTGTGTATGACGCAGGAATGAAGAGGGTCGCGTTGGTATTATCTTCAAAGTCGATATGCCAGATGCACCCGTCTGATACCGAGACTATTGGGGAATAGCTGGATGCATTGCGCGCCGTGGTAATGATCAGCTTATTTGATGCAGAGCCGGCGCTTTCGTTTGTCGGTCCGGTCGCTATGGTGACACGAATTTGGTTTCCTATTGAACGATTTATTTTATTATTCTGGATGTTAAGCACGTACGGATCTCCTAACCTACTGTAATCGGTGTTAAAGGTTGTTAGATTGTACACTGCGACATTATTGATCGTGAGTTCTTTTGTCCATTTAGATCCTGAGTAAGAAGTAACTCGGGCTTCTAGGATTGTTAGACCTTGTGGCAGGGTGATGTTGAGTAAGCCGTTTGAGTCGAATGAATATTCCTGAGAGACGATGATACCATACGGCGGTGAGGGTGCTTGATAGGCATACTCGATGTAGGAATCGGGGTAGAGCGTGGTTGAGAGATTTCCTTCAACTGCTGCTGTTTGTTCAGCATACGAAAGCTGGACAATTGTTTGTGCAATGGCGCTATAGAATTGTTGCAGGATTGTAGCGTTATTGCTTGAGTAAAATGTGC
>CAYHLN010000024.1:0-13452 GCA_964357505.1 Candidatus Woesearchaeota archaeon
GGCAATCCGCATTTCCAGCAATCAACTGTGTGATTTTTGCTTATTTTTCTATGTCTTCTAAATGTTTCCTGATTCATTATCTCACTAACTTCCGATTATGTCTTACTTTAGCAACAACTCTGTTATAAGATCTGCCTACAGGTTGAAGAGTTACGGTTTTACCTTGAATTTGTCTTTTCATTTGATCTCTCTGTAACCTTCCTCTTACAGTATTAAGTTCTGCACCGTATACACCAGCAATTCTTACTCGGTCAGTTCCTTGAATCTTCCTGTAGGTTTGGAAGGTATCTCCGTCAAGTACACGTTTAACTGTTCTTCTGGTTGTCATGTTGTTCTTTGGTTTGCCTCTTTTTAAGGCACATTCATAGATTATGGCTACTATTTAAAACTTTTGTTGACATTATATCTTAAATTATTAGTCATTACTAGATATAATCACTACAAAACATTTATAAACTCTTTTTTGTAAGCATAATATGAAAAGGGGTGTGATTTCTAGATGGTAGAGAGAACAAAAAAAAGCTCTGAAGAAATAAAATCAGATATTCTTAATCAACTTAGAAGCGGGCCAAAAACGACGGCTGAGCTGGGCGAAGCCATAAATTCAAACTGGCTTACTATTGAAAAATTTATTAAGGAATTAAAAATAGAAGGGCTAGTTATAGAAGTAGTCTCATCTCCAAAAATGAAGGTTTATGGAAGAGCTGATGACCTCGCCTATTATGGCATTCCTTTTTCAGAAGAGATAAGAAATAAATCTGCTTCTCTATTGTTTACTATTGTAGAGCAATGGAAGAAAGAAACTGGAATTGTTCCAGCGAGAACAGTTTTGCAAAAAGTGGCAGTTGCCCTAATTGAAAAAGAAGGTAATCAATTGAAAGATATTCCTATTTTAAGATTTCACTATGGGCAAATGCTTGCTATTAGATATGAAGGGTCTCAGATTTCTAAACACCATCCATTAAATCTGACTATCGAACAGATGAATAGCCTGAAAGAATTAATCAGGGAATATAATGGAAAACCTTCGAGTTACGCAAAATTAAAACAATACAAAAAGAGAGGAATGGAATTTTATTTAGAAAAAGAAGAAAATCTCTTGAAGGGTTTTTCTACCGCAGGTTATTCAGGAGTAGGGGGAAGTTTGTTAAAGTTATCGATATTTTACCCTATAGAGTTGAAAGATTCATTTCCATTATTTAATAAATTTGTCTATTGTACTGATATAATCTTAAATCTAAAAGATAATGATTTGAGAAAAGAATATTTTAATAAACTAAAAGAGGTTTTCTACTTATTATGGGAAACCATAACAACGGAATACTTCTTTTACGATTCTGAAAAATATATCCTTCCTCAAAAAAAAGAGCTATTTAATCAAATAAAAGTTAATGTACTAAATAGTAAATTATCTAATCTTTTATCGTTTATTGAAGATTTGGAGTCTGAAGTTAATTCAATAAATCCCGATGAAATAACTGTTCCAATGGATGAAGAATCTCTAGAGATAAGAAAGATACTAGCCGAAGGTGCAGAGGAAGAATAATGAATTGGTTTCTTGATATGTGCATTTTAATTTTTTATGCCGAAGTCGGAGGAAAGAATTATCAAAAATCGGCTTATTTTGTGCAAGAAAAAAACAATAATCGATTTATTATTTGTAGTTATATTTCAAAAGAGAATATGCCTAAATGGATTAAAAGACAGGAAATTATTTTAAAATTGGCAGGAAATAAGATTCTCGATTCATCGTATGATTTTGAAAAATCAGAAGGATATGAAAAACTAATCTCTCAGGACAAAATAAAATTAATGAAGTTCATTTCTATTGGTTCTTCTGCTAGTGATAAGAAGAAATATGTTGAAAAGATAAGAAGAAATCAAGATATTATGTTACAAAGGATACATTATTTTTTACAAAAATTAATTGACCAAGAAGTAGTCTCCATTAAAGAAATTGATTTCGATTTAAGAAGCACACTCTTTACGTTCTTAAACAATCATTCCGATGCAATGACTTTAGCTTCTGGAATACAGCATCACCAAAAAGAAGAACTCATTATTATGACGGGCGATAAACATGACTGGAATAAAAATAATCTTGAATGGGTTTATGGTTCAAGACCAGATTTATTAAAAAAATATCCAAATGTTCCTGAAATAAAATATATTCAAAATTATTGAAACTATTTATACAGTCTTGTCTCAATATCTTTAATCATCTTCTTGTAACCTTCTTTACCGCCAAAAAGTTTCATAATTTCAAGGGGTCGCCCAAGTTTATTTATCGGGCTAACCTTGAGAACCTCTGGATTCTCTAGATTTTCTATGCCTTCATCTTGATATTTCTCAAGTAGAGTATCAATGACTTTTCGTGCCTTATCTCCATATTTTTTGAAATACGCATCTTTTTGCACTTTTGTTGCACGTTCTTTCCTTGTTAGAGGTTTTTGACCATATGCAATAAATGCTATAAGGTCGAAAGGGTCAAGATTTTTACAATTCGGTATTTCTTCTCGTAATGCGTCAAGTAAAATTCCTTGATGCTCTAATTCTTCTATTAAAACTCTTTTTTGATCCACAATATTCCACTGTTGAATAAACGCGTTTAAACTTCTAAATTGTTCTTTGACGTTCTTTTTCGTATAGTCATGTAACGATTCAGCAATTAATTTTCCATCTGGACCAGTATACTGAACAAGTTCGTTTATGACTTTAACTTCAGCGTTTTTAACATAATATTTTCTCACTTTTTCTGGCTCTTCAGAATAGTCTATGCTTGGACTAACGAGAATTCGTTCTCCTTCTTCTAGTATCTGCTCTTTTGTTATTTGTTCATAGAGGGGTTGTTCCTTTCGCAGAGTATAAATTTGAATAGGTTCGCCATCGAATTCTTTATCAGCAAATAGGTTGGTTACATTTCTAAAATCCATTATAGTGAAATAATGTTTTCCGTAATCTTCTCGTATTCGCGTGCCCCTTCCGATAATCTGCTTAAATTCAGTCATAGATTGAATCGTGCTGTCAAGAACTATAAGCTTGCAAGTTTGGGCATCAACACCTGTGTTCATAAGTTTTGAAGTCGTTACTATAACTGGATACATTGAAGCGGGATCAATAAAATTATCAAGTTGTCTTTTCCCAATATGATTATCGCCTGTAATTCTCATAACATATTTTGCGTTTTGCTTAACTAGGTCAGAGTTTTCATTTACGAGAGCTCGGCGCATACGCTCTGCATGTTCAATGTCAACACAAAAGACAATAGTTTTAGCAAATCTGTCCGTGTTTTTAAGAAATTCCGTAATTTTTTTCGCTACAACTTGTGTTCTCTCATCTATTACCAGAGTTCTATCAAACTCTCGGTTAGTATAAACAAAATCCGGAATTTCGTTTCCATATTTATCAATTTCGCCTTTTTGTGGTCTATATCCATGCACATCTTTGTCAAGTGCAACTTTGACGACTTTATATGGGGCTAGAAAACCATCTTCAATTCCTTGCCTTAAAGTGTAAGTGTAAAGGGGCTTACCAAAATAGTCGATATTTGAGGTTTCTTTAGTCTCTCTGGGGGTTGCAGTCATACCGACTTGAGCCGCAGGTTTAAAGTATTCTAAAATTTCTCTCCATTGAGAATCTGCCTTGGCGCTTCCTCTATGACACTCATCAACTATTATTAAATCAAAAAAAGAGGGAGAAAATTGTTTGTAAATATTTTTCAAGTCGTCTTCTCCAGAAACTGCCTGATATAAAGCAAGATATACCTCATATGAAGGGTCTGCTTTTCTATTTGATACTTTAGTGATAACTTTTGATAAAGGTTTTAAGTCGTTATTTTTAGGTTGATCGATAAGTATATTTCTGTCTGCTAAATATAAAACCCGTTTTGCAAGTCCAGCTTCTCTTAATCTCCAAATAGTCTGAAAAGCAACATAGGTTTTACCAGTTCCAGTTGCTAGAACAAGGAGAGCTCGCTTCTGTCCTTTAGCTATAGATTCCACAGTTCGGTTTATAGCTATTCTTTGGTAATATCTTGGTTGTTTAAAACCGGGTTCGTAAAAATAGTCAGAAGTCACGGTTTCTTCAATTTTCTCAGTTATTCCGCGATATTTTTTGTATTTTTCCCATAATTCTTTTGGTGTAGGGAATTGATTTAATGTGAGTTCGATCTCTTTTCCAGTTTCTCTATCATGAAAAATAAAACCATCTCCGTTTGAACTAAAAACAAATGGAATGTCTAGTTTTTCAGCATAACCTATTCCCTGTTGAATGCCTTCACCAATTGAGTGATTATTATCTTTGGCTTCGATAACTGCTAAAGGAACATTTGGTTTGTATTCTAGAATATAGTCTGCAAAGTTTCTTTTTCCTCTTTTAACGGTCTTCCCAGCAACAATAATTTTACCATCTGTAAAATAAACGTTCATTCGAACCTGTTTTTTATCCCATTTTTTATTCTCAATTAAAGCAGGAGTAATAAAGTTCAACTTTATTTCTTCTTCAGACATCTGTTTTTTATTCATAATACTTGTATAATGTAGAACATTAAAAACCTACCCCCAAGCTACAAATAATCCTTCTCTTTATCCAAATAGCCTTTTTCCTTCAAATGACGGACGAGAGCTTACGCATGACTTTTGCGTTTGAATATACGTCTATACGTCTACATATCTACGTATAAATGCATCAATATGCTTGTATAAAACTAAGCCAATGATTATCAAAAATTGCAAAAATGGGCATATTAGGGTGCGCATACTTTATCTCCGTTAATATGTAGACAAGAATAGTAGAAATGTTTAAATATTGGCTAACCAATAACATTATTGTATTACCAATAGATGTAATGGCTAAGAAAATTAAAGAAGATTTAAGCAAAGGACTCACAGAAACCGAGTTCGCTGTACTGAAAAGTTTTTTCCCAGGGGTAACCGAAAAAACCATTAGAGAGATACAAGAACGTGCGAATCTTTCTTATGAGCCAGTATATAGAACGCTCTCTCAACTAGTTGAGCGAAAGATTGTTTCTTGTAAAAAAATAGGGAAAACACTAGTGTACGCGCTCGATTATACAAGCTTCTTTGCTAAGATGGCGTTTTATCTCTTTGCCACTGAAAAAACACAGAGATTCTGTCAGAAACATCCGAGAATACAAACGGCTTTTGCTGAATTGCCTGATGAACAGATAGACTTCTTAGCAGTCTTTGGAAGTTACGCTAAAGGAACCGAGACAACCAAAAGCGATATTGATATTATTTGTATCACGCAACAGATAGAAAAGATAGAATCGGCTATAAAATCCCTGCGACATGGATATAATCTCGACATCAAACCAGTGGTGACCACACGAGAAGAATTCGCTAAAATAGGGACTGAAAACAAGCAATTCTGGAGCGACCTTATGCACTACGGCATAATCTTTAAAGGATATGACTTATTCTATTCCTATGCCTATCTACTATGAAAAAAACAACTGTTCATATTTATCTGAAGAATAAAAGTCTGGTAAAAGACAAGAGCTATGAGAAACTCGCTTCAGAATATGCAGACAAAGCCAAGAGCAACCTTATCACTATGAACATTTTGTTCGATATAAACACGAATGAAGAGGCTCGTAAACTGCTCAATATTCCGGAAAATTATTCTTCTGATGAATGGATTATTGTAACTGCGTATTACGCGATGTATAGTGCCGCAACCGCATTACTCGCTAAAATCGGATATAAAAGCACTTCTCATAGTGCAACGATTGCAGCCCTTGAACATTTCTTTCTCAAAAAAGAGCTGCTTGACGATATCCATCTCACTATGTTTAAGAGCGCGTTACTAAGCAAAGAAGAGATTGATTCTATAAGTGAAGCTAAGGAAAAGCGAGAAATTGCACAATATAGAGTTACCAAAGAGATTACGCGAAAGATAGCAGAAGCCACGCGAAAAAACGCCTATGATTTCGTTGCTCGTGTTGAATTCTTATTGAAGGCGTAATGTCCCTAAGATAAGTTAACCTAGAGCCAATGAATTATATTGAGAAAGTTTTAGCAGATAAGTAAGTCTGAACCGGGGAAAATAGGTGATTTTATTTACTTTTATGTTTTTCAATAAAGTCAATCAGAGTATGAATACAACCCTCCTTAAATAAAGCAATTCTGAAACTAATTTATGGCTACTTGTCAAATAGACAAATACTTGATGGGGGGAAGCTACTTGATTGCGGGACGGGAGGAGAGACAAAGCGGAAATGTTGAATTGCAAAATGGCTGGCTTACTCGATGATAGGATACACTTGAGCTTTATTTTATTTATCTAAGCATGGAAAAGCTCATATATGTTAAGAGTTATCTTTCTGAAGGTTTACTTAATAAACAATATCCTTTTTTCTAGATTAGCTTTTAGAAATATTTAAGAACGATTACTTTTTGTTTTTATTATGTTGTTTTATAACTCTTTTTTAGAGTATATTGAAGGACAAAAAGAAAAACTTGAGAAATTAAGGCCTTGGGGGATTATGAAGGAATCCGCCGTCTACCTTAACTACGGAGGCCGTTGTTGCAGGAGTTACTTTAAGAAGATATAATGCTGCGTCAGAGACTTCGGTTGGATCTATTTCTCTCCTAATGGCATGACTATTGATGAGCAATGCACGCTTCTCTGGAGATAATATTTCCAGTAAAGGGGCCGTTAAGTCCGTATAGGCATATCCTGGCGCTACGCAATTAGCTGCTATTCCTTCCCTGCAATACTGCAACCCAACTGAAGAAGTCAATCCGTGTAATCCAAATTTACTTGAAGCATATGACGTTTGATTGGGAGCAGCTACATGAGCGAAAATAGAGGTTATACTTACAATATTTCCTTCTTGTCGCTCTAACATCTGCGGGATAGCTGCCCTCATGCAGTTAAAAGGCCCTACAAGGTTTGTTTTCAGTGTTCTTTCAAAGTCTTCAAGGGTTGTTTCAAGTATCCTATTACGAGAAAGATTTATGGCTGCATTATTAACAAGTCCATGGATCGGTCCCGAGGTTCTTTTAATTTGTTCAAAGATGTCACCCACCTGAGCTGCGTTTGATATATCTGCAGCATAACAATAAAACCGATCGAGATCTGCTCGCGCCCACTCACGCGTCCTTTGCAACCTCTCCATATCTCTTCCTAAGATATGAACTATGGCTCCCGCTTCGTAAAGGTCCTTTGCTATCTGGACACCGTATCCAGTACGATTGGACCTTCCTGCTCCGGTTACCACAATTGGCTTACCTTTTATCTGTCTCATTGTGTATTCACTTTTAAGTGATCATAATTTCCTATTTAAGTATCGTCCTCCCCCTAGGGGTAGTACAATGGTAAGATTTAAGAAGACGAAGGAGATTTACCTTCATGAATACAGAGCCGCTTCGTAAGATCGGGTTGACTGAGGGGGAAAGTAAAGTATATCTTGCTCTTTTAGAAATCGGAGCCTCAACTACCGGCCCAATTGTGGATAAGGCAAGGGTGGCAAGGTCTAAGATATACCATATTTTAGAGAGGCTTATCGAGAAGGGTTTAGTAACAACGATATTGGAAAAGCAAGTTAAACACTATCAAGCAGCAGACCCAGATAGATTGATTACTTATATAAGTGAAACAGAAAGAAAATTGCAGGAAAATAAGAAGTTCATTCAATCAATTATGCCTGCGTTGGAAGCCCGTAAGAATCAGGGCCCCATGGAGGAGGCAGAGATCTATCGGGGAATTGAAGGAGTAAAAACTGCTCGCGAGCTTGCTTTAAAGACCTTAAAGAAGGGCGATACATTGTATGTTTTGGGAGGGAATAGAATAAACCAGCTAGCATTACACGCTTATTGGAAGGATTTTCACCAGAGGAGAAAGGCAAAAGGAGTGTATGCCAAATATATAATTCAAGAAGATGCTCGCGACACAATGGGTAAAGATAAGCCTTATTCTGAAGGCAAGAAGATGCTCATGCAAGTCAAATTTTTTGACTTGCCGGGTCCAGTCCATATAGACATTTTTGGAGACTATGTCGTGACCTGCATCATGCAAGGTAGCTTCGTCTCATTTCTTATTAAGAATAAGTTTGTAGCAGATTACTATAGAAATTACTTCAATAAAGTCTGGGAAGCTGCTTCAAAATAAGAAGTCCAGGCTAACTTTTAGTGAGCCTTATACGCACCTTTAAATACCCTCAATTGCACGATTTACTGAAGCGCCAGCGGGCGCTTGTGTACGAAATGGACGCCGTTGGGGCGACTGTTTCTCAGATACATACAACAAATACGTACTCGGTCCTGAAAAGGTACGAGCAAAACAAGAAAAACAATGGAAAAATTCAAAGCGCTTGGCGTTAGTAAAGATCTCCTTCGAGCAATCGAAGAAGAAGGATTTACAGAACCGAGTGAGATTCAACTGAAGGCAATTCCACACGTCGTTGCAGGCAAAGACGTTGTTGGTAGCGCGGCTACTGGCTCGGGAAAAACGCTGGCTTTTGGAGCAGCAATTGTTGATCGTATCACACACAGCGAGAAAATTCAAGCATTAATTATGGCACCAACGCGAGAGCTTGCTGAACAAGTTTCCCAGTCTATCCAGACTTATTCTAAGTATAAGAGACTGAATGTGGCTACGATCTATGGTGGTGTTGATATCAAGCCACAAATGCGAGACTTACGATACGCTGATGTTGTTGTTGGCACGCCCGGTAGGTTGCTGGATCACTTGCAGCGCGGGACGCTCGATTTGAGCCACGTGCGTGTATTAATCTTAGATGAAGCTGACCGAATGTTGGATATGGGCTTTATCGAGGATGTTGAGACCATCATCAAGAATTGTCCGAAAGACCGACAAACGCTCTTGTTCTCGGCTACGATTAGCTCAGACATCAAGCACTTAGCGCGAAAGTACCTACGTGAGCCTGTAGACGTTTCAGTAGAGTCTTATGTTGATCCTTCTAAATTGCATCAAGTCTATTATGATGTTCCGAAGCAAGGCAAGTTCTCCCTTTTGGTGCATTTGGTAAAGCAAGAAAAGACTGGCTTAGTGATGATCTTTTGTAATACTCGACGCAATGCTGATTTTGTCGCAAAGAATATGGTTCGTATGAATATTGATGCAACGGCACTCCATGGCGGACTGACACAGAACAAGCGTAATCGCATCATGGAGAAATTCAAGTCTGGACATGCAGTCGTTTTAGTATGCACTGATGTTGCTGCTCGTGGGCTCGACATCAAGAACGTTTCGCATGTATACAACTACGACATTCCTAAAAATCCAAAAGAATATGTCCATAGAATCGGGCGTACTGCACGAGCTGGTAAAGACGGGATTGCTATCAATATTGTTTCTGAGCGAGATTATGATAACTTTAGACGCGTGATGTTGAACGATGAGCTGACCATCACGAAGGAAGAACTGCCGCAGTATGAAATGATTATGATTCGATTCGACGAAGGTCGAGGTGACAGAGGAGGCTTCGGCGGACGTGGCGGATTTAGCCGGGGCGGAGGCGGAGATCGAGGAAGAGGCGGAGGTCGTTATAGGGACAGAGGCGAGCGAAGAGATACTGATAGTAGAGGTGGAAGTGGAGATTATAAGCCGAGATGGCGGCACGACCGTGGAAGAAGATAACACGTTATTAGCGAAAAACTTAAAAAGAATTCTAGAAGAGCAAGAAGATGATTGATTTGACCGTTAGTGGCTTTCAAAGTGAAGATGGGTTCGTTGTGCATGGCAAGCTCGAAATTACTCAACCTTCCTTTAATGGATTAGCTATTTTTGATGTCCAGAGAATGGATGGACATTATGCAATCTTTGACCCTCAGCGGCGATTGATTGGTATTGAAGATCTAGACAATCTTGAAAAAACATTACTACGATCAAGACGAGCAGCAATTAACTATGCTCAAGCGATCGCAGATGCTTGTGAGGCAGGTACTGTTCGTGTTGTTTATGCTGAACAGCCTATTCGAAGAGCTGAGCAAATCCGAGCGCGAGAGCTTGAACTTGTCTAATAATTCTAATCGATTGATTTTATGAACGCGCGCATCTCTTCGAGCGTTTTGAGCTGCATGAATTGCTGCCGTGCTTGGCTTGCTCCTGGGAAGCCAGCAAGAAAGTAGCCACCAAGCGATTTGATTCGCGGTAGCTCCACTATATCATGCTTTTCTGCTAATGCAAGATACTGCAGGAACGACTGCAGACGCTCGGGCTTGCTTGTTTCTATCTCTTTGCCTGTTTTCAAATAATGCTGAATGTTGCGAAAGATAAGGGGATTGCCTATTGCTGCGCGAGCAACCATAACTGCATCTGCGTTCTCCAGCATCTGCGCTGCGGAGTGGCCAGAGCTGACGTCACCATTGCCAATTACGGGAATGCCGAGCTCATGCTTCAGCTGTTTGATCCATTTCCAATCAGCAGGAACGTTATAACTATCATGCGCCATGCGTGCATGGAGCGTGATTGCGTCCGCCCCTGCTTTCTCAACTGCCTTTGCGACAGTCAGCACATTATTCTTCTTGAAGCCTAATCGAATCTTGGCTGTTGTTGTATAACCTGCGTCTTTTAAGATCCGAATGTACCGTGCGATCTTTAATGGTGTTTTAAGTAAGTAGCTGCCGGAAGCGTTATCCATAATTCTTACCGAGGGACAACCGCAATTAATATCGACCAGATCAAATGGTTTGAGATGAGGAATGACTTTCTTGAAATCCGTTATTGTTGGTCCGGTAATTTGTATGCCAACAGGGCGATCGTGCGCTGAGGTGCGGAGCATACGGCTCGTCTTGGGATTCTCATGCAGAATAGCGCCAATATTAATCATTTCAGTATACGCAAGTGCTGCACCCTGCTCGCGGCAAATACTACGGTAGGCGAGATCGGTAACATCGACCATTGGTGCAAGTAAAAGTCTGTTTTTGAGTTTGAGTTGGCCTATGGTAAGAGACATGGCGTACGAAATGAACGGGAGTTTATAACTATTAAGATCTTAGCGCGAGGTAGTCTTCATAGATTGTTTTATAGACGTCGTGACCGTTCTGTGCGAATGCATCCCAGTAGCCGGTGAACCATTGATTAAGCGAGATGCCTTCGCCGTCTGATTGTGCAAGATCGCGAGCACTCTCGATGCCGCCAGTACGAATAACATGGAATTGTCTGCTCGGGGGGCCTTCTTTAATATAGCTGACTGCGCGAGCGCATAATTCCAATGAGGATTCTTTTAACGGACGACCGCTTACACCGCCACCGAACGTTTGCGTAAAATACTCGTAGACACGACGGTCGTGCTCGTGGATGGCGCTCTTGCGTTTGTCGTACTGGGTTGAGGTATTGCCCAAATTCACGCCGTCGAATCCGTGCTCGAACAAGAGATCCAGCATCTGCGGCAACTGTTCGACTTGAAGATCATTTGAAAGCTTGACGACAACAGGAATACTCCAATTACGTTGGTCGAGAAACTCCTCTTTAATTTGTTTAAGCCGTTGCCCGAGTTGTGCGTAGTCTGGCTGGCCATGTCCCGTATTAGGGCAGCTTTCGTTAATCTCGAGAACGTCAGCTCCAGCTTGTTGATAGGCGTACATGCCACTTATGAGGCCACGCATGCGCACTTCAGGGAGAGATTTTGTTGGATCGGGAGATGCCATAAGACTACACCAGATGGGGCAGGCAGGATAGCGGTTTGCTTGATGCGTGCGAATTATTTTTGAAACAGCATCATGACCTTTATTGGGAAGGCCAAGCCAATTGGAAGCGGCACCAGAAGAAGGATAAGGAACAAACGGATGGACAATTCCTTCTTTTTCATTGCCTGCCCACGAGCCATCAGTTGTTGTGCCAGCCATGTAGGCGCCCGCGCCCTGTAATGCCATGACTTCATACGCTTCTCCATTCTTGAACATGCCTGCTGCATTCATTAATGGTGAGGCAAAGGGAATTCCCCAGAGAACGCGCTTGAGCTTTTCTGATGGTTGATACGCAGGAGGACATTCTTTAGAGAAGGTTTGTAAAAAAGATGGGCGAGCACGTGAGTAGAGATGCACTACTTGTTTTGGAGGCAGGACTCGCACTGCGAAGGGTCTCATCGCGTGCTCGAACGCTGCTAATAAGGATGCTTTTGTTTTCATGCTGCACACACCAACTCTTCTAAAGGACGCCAGACCGCAACTTTGTAGGCATCGGGCATGTACACGCCTTGGCGTTCTAGGTGAAGATCAACTCCAAAGCGATTGACTACATTCGTATGAGTGTATCTTATTATTTCAGCCCCTGTTAATCCTTCTCTTCCCAATGCCTCAATAAACAACGGCCAGGCATGCAGTGCAGGAATGCCAGATGGGCAACTCTCGCTGCGCTTCTCGCCGAGGGTGTGTGGTGCGTGATCTGTTTCGATCCAGTCAATTGCTCCTTGTTGAAGTAAGCTGCGCATTTCTGCTGCTGCATTCGGGAAGCGCAGCGGAGGATTCATCTTATAAAGTGCTCCTTCTGGACCGCGCATGAGGCGATAATCGAAGAAGAGATGATGGGGTGTAACGCCTGAAGAGATATCCATCCCCTCTCTGAGCGCAAGCCCTACCCTCTTAACTGCTTCGGGAGTGGAAATATGCGCGATATGAAGCTTGCCTTGGTAGCTTGCGTCATCAGCAAAGAAAATCATATCTTCTACTGATTCTATTTCCGCTAGTGGCGGCCGCGCAAAGGCATGTGTCTCTGGCCTTTTAAGATCGAAGACAGAAGTATTTATGTGCTTTTCTTTTTCCGCATGAATAGCAAGAACACCATCATACCCTTCTTGAGCTAACGTCCGGAAGACAGCTCGTTGATCATCTTCCTGAATGACTCCAATATTATTAGTGGAATGACCTGCGTATAATTTGAAGCCTACTACGTGCGGCCGGAGCTCGCGATAGGTTTCCACTGCATGTTTCACTTGCTCGACATCTGCAGTTAAAGCCATGTAGGCTCCAAAGAAAACGTCAGGAACGTTTGCATCGCGAGCAATGCGCAAATACTCTTGCACGATATCGCGATGTGTGAGTGGCGGCTTAGTATTGGGCATTGCAAAGATACCACTTACTCCTGCGCGTCTTGCAACACGCAGTGCATGATCAATTGTTTCTTTTGCTCTCTCTTCAAGGTCGCGCGTGTGAACGTGACAGTCAACTACCATAGCGCACTTGGTCTTAGTTGCTTTAAATAACCGTAGTACTACTAGCGATGGATAATTTTTCACATTATACAAAGCATTTTTAAGTTAACTTTGCTCACTGGGACAGAATGAAAAGAGGGATGTCGGGGCTGATTGTATCAGTATTACTTATCCTAGTTGTGTTGATGGCCACCGTCGTGTTGTTGTATGGGATCAAACCGATTCTTGGTTGGCGAGGAGATACCAATTAGACGAGCCAAAGGGGAGTGATTGGTAGTGCTACTGAGTGTATTAATACTAACTTACAAGTTATT
>CAYHLN010000025.1:0-13363 GCA_964357505.1 Candidatus Woesearchaeota archaeon
AAACATAGTACTCGGGTAGATTAACCTTTACCCGAGGACTTTTTCAACAGAGCCGTCTCACTCAATGAAAAGCAAAGCAAACATAACAAGAACTCCAATAGCAAAAGCAGTCAATTCCCATAGCGCCTTCTTAACTCCAAACTCTTTGTGTAATTCAGGGATAAGGTCCGAACCTGCGATATAGATAAACCCGCCAATAGCAACGGGGATTAAGAAAAACTCAATATGCTCCAAGTAAGCAGCTCCAACGAGCGCGACAACCGCACCCACGATGGCGGCTAACGCAGAAATGAAATTGATGAAGAGAGCCTTGCCCTTCGAGAATCCTCCATGAAGAAGAATGCCGAAGTCGCCAATTTCCTGAGGGATCTCATGCAACGCCACAGCAAGGGTTGTTGCAATGCCAGCAGGAATGCTCACTAAATAGCTTGCTCCAATGATTAATCCATCTATAAAATTATGAACTGCATCCCCAACCACGTTCGTTATCGCAAAGGGATGCACGTGTTTCTCAGTAATGGGCATGTGACAATGTTGCCAATGTACGATCTTCTCCAGCACAAAGAAAATCATGATCCCAAGGAGGATAAACAAAGAGGTAGAAATCGTAAACGCACCATCTTCAATCAATTCAGGAAGGAGGTGTAAGAAAGCATCTCCAAACAAAGCGCCTGCAGAGAAGCTAACCATGTAGATGAGAAATTTTTTGAGCTTGTCAGCGCGCACAGAAAGAGTGACAACTCCAACAAAAGAGATTAAACTAACAATAAGAACGCTAACTAAAGCATAAAACCATGCATCCAACATCTGGGTTGCAAGAATTATTACTATTTAACCCTTTTCTTAATAACATTTATATATCTCTTTATAAGTAAATTAATAATGATAATCAGCATGTCCATAACGCCTGAGCTACTTCACGAGCTTGAAGTTGCTGAAAAGGAACAAGGTTTTTCAGGAAGGAGTGATTTTATACGAACTGCCATTAGCACACTCATAAGCGAACAAAAATCCACGTCTAAGATTGAAGGAGTTGTCGACGCCGTGCTGATGGTAAAACATGCAGAAAAGCACTCAGAAAAAATATCTGAACTACGCCACCAATACCAATCGCTCATTCAAACTCATTTACATACTCATCTTGAGAACCATGCCTGTCTGGAACTATTTATGCTCAAGGGACAGGCAGAAAAAGTAAAGAAAATGTTCCACGATTTTGAAGTAAGTAAAAGAGTCCAACTCGTTAAGCTAAACGTCTTTTAGGAAAGCGGAAGATTTATAATCTATAGCCCATAGTCTATAGAATGACAACCAGCATCCAAGTATCAGAAAGAACACTACTCCTGCTAAAAAAACTGAAAGAACAAATGCAGGCAGCCTCCTACGAAGAAGCCATAGAGGAAATAATCATAGAAAAAACACGACCTAAGTCTCTGGCCGGATTCCTAGGAGCAAAAAAAACAAAAGATATTCTAAAAGACTTGCGAGATAAACATGACCGATTCTAGAACGCTGGACTCGTCAGCGTGGCTGGAATATTTTCATAATAAGAAATGCACAGGTATTATAGAATCAAATACGATCATTTTCAGCTCAACGCTTTCGTTGTTTGAAGTAAAGAAAAAGTTGAAAAAAGAAAACCAACCAGCTGGGTTCATTGAGAAATGTGTGACGTTCATAAAAGAAAGAAGCCAAACCATTAAAGTAAGCGAAAATATCGCGGAAAAAGCTATGGAATTCTCATTGCAGCACGCATTAGGCACAGTTGACGCAATTATATATGCAACCTCACAAGAACATGAGTCGACACTAATTACAGCCGATAACGATTTTAGAAACGTCCCAATGTGCGAAATGATAGAGAAAACACGAACAGTTTAACCCTTAATTTTTTGATGAACTTGGATTTCATATTATTCCTTCGTTCGCGTCTCCACAACCTTACCTGCTTTCACAAAAGGCAGTTCTTTTCGTACCAACACATCAAGCGTACTCGTCAATTCTTTTATCTTAACACGAATTTGCTTCGTACTATCTCGGTCTCGTACCGTGACAGCCTTATCTTTAAGCGAGCTTTCATCGATCGTAATACAGTAAGGGGTTCCAGCTTCATCCTGCCGAGCATATCGTCTCCCAATACTTCCCGAAGCATCAAACGCTACAGAGAAGCGTCTTCTCAGCTCAGTATGAATGTCTCGTGCTAGCTCAAATGACGCTCCCTTAGCAATCAGAGGGAAAACTGCCACATGGTACGGCGCAAGTCCACAAGGTAATTTGAGAATAGTATTGTCCCTTGTCTTATCTACCAGGTAAGCGTTATGGAGAAGCGCGTAGAAGTTTCGATCTACTCCAAAACTCAACTCAAGTACGTGCGGCAGTACTTTTTGCCCAGTTGAATCATCTTGTACAATCATCGATTGCCCCGAAATCTGCTGATGTCCTTTCAGATCATGATCGGTTCGATAGTGTACTCCTCCAATTTCAACCCATCCCAAACCCCCCAGCTCTAGCTCAATATCAAAATGGTATTTGTTATAGAAAGCCCTTTCCTTTTCATCCAGTTCGTAAAGCCTAAAGCGCTCTACAGGCAAGCCAAGTATGTCCAGGTAGAATTGCTGCACTTTCGCCAAATAGTACACGTAAAACACGGGCAGCTTCTTTACCAGCTCGCTTGCTTTAATTTCCTGCACGCCCTTGCCTCGCGCGCTAGCCAACATCACGTGAAGCTTAACATTCTTAACTGAACTAAAATCCTGATGCTCATTCAGCTTATCAGGATTGAAGAAAATTTGTAGTTCTGCTTGCGTGAAAGCCCGCTGTCTTAAAATAGAGTTTCGGGGAGAAATCTCATTTCGATAGGCTCTCCCGATAGTTGCAATACCCATAGGCAGCTTCTTACGCTGTAGCTCAAACTGTCGTAAGAAATTAACGTAGGGACTCTGCGCGGTCTCTGGCCGTAAGAATGCTCGCGTCCCCGTTCCAGCGCCAATTTGCAAGGGAAACATCATGTTCAGCACATCAACATTCACAATCGGTAGCCCGCATGTGGAGCAACGCACATTCTTCTCTTCAATCTTTTGAGCTAACTCTTCTTTCGTTAACCCTTCAAATCGCTTCCCCAGCTTGCGTTCAAGCAGATGATCCGCACGATCAGCATGTCCTTTCTCACACGTTGCGACAAAGTCAGTAAAATTCTTCAAATGCCCGCTCGCCTCGAACGTCTTCTCATGCATAATCTCGCTTGCTTGAATCTCAGTAAAATTCTCTCCCAAATTCAAAAAGTAATCTCTCCATGTCTGCTCAAAGTTCCGTTTGAGCAAAGTTCCCAGTGGCCCATAATCAAAGAACCCAGAAAGCCCGCCATAAATTTCACACGTCGGATAGACAAAACCCTTGCGCTTACAAAACGTTGATAGCTCTTCCAAGCTCGGTCCAGCCTGTTTTGTATCGACTTTCTTCACCATATCCCTCAAGAGCGCCAAAGCTATTTAAAATATATGGGAAGCGCACGCCAGGACTCGAACCTGGGAAGAATCCCTCTGCAGGGGATCGGAGTAGCCGCTGTCCCACGTGCGCACAATCACTCTAAGACAAACGACTTTTAAATATACTGGTCTCACGGCCAGCCAAAAGTAAACCGTACTAAAATAACAAAAAAAGTAAAAATAAGTTAGGCATTAATCATCAGATTCTTTATCCATCTGCTTGATTCGCTCTGCAATGCCTTTGACCTCATTTTCAAGCTGCTTCTGATAGTCTCGAAGCATTTGAATTTTCTCGCCTTTAGTCAAAAAACCGCGCTGTACTTGAGAGCAACTTGAGCTACATCCGTAACAATCCATTTATTCAACACCTCCTTTCACAGTAAGCATGTATCGCATATCCGATATTACCAAGAAGAAGTATTTAAATATATCGTACGCCCGATAATAACATGAAAGATAACTGTTGTGACATGCGAGGACTACTCTCATTCTTAATTCTCTTCCTTTTATCAAAAAAAGAAATGAACGGACAAGAGCTATCAAACGAGCTGGAAAAAAGGAAAGGCTGTCGCCCGAGTCCAGGCACCATATACCCTGCTCTCAAGTCGTTAAAAGAAATGAAATTTATCAAGGAAAATAAAGAAGGCAAATCAATCTCATACAATCTTACTTCAGAAGGGAAAAAAGCACTTGACGACGCTAAGAAGCACTTCTGTAAAGCTTTTAGTGATATATTTTAGAAACGATAAAAGTCATATTTTTCCCTTCGAGTCAATAATAAAAATCTTTCCGGTTTGTCCATTATTCAGCTTTCGAACCCTTAACACTTCTTGAACTAATGGACTTTTTTTCAACTAAATCAGATCTTGCTTTATAAAAATCTGAAAGATATTTACTATCTTTCCCATCTATCCTATAGAAAAATTCTCTAACTGGTGTACCACAATGATTATAGGCCAAGTCTTCATATCGGGTGTAGTTTAATTCTCTTCCTTCAACAAGAAGCTGTACCTTTTCAGCACCAAGAGAGAATAACAATTCTTCCCCAACAAGCGGAACCATTGACTGTACTATGATTTTTCCGCATCTACCAGTAAGTAAGTCGGTTAAAATTGTATATCTGGAAGCGGGCAACTTAGGGATATCCTTGCTCCTTGATTCTGACAATTCTTTCCATTCTATTTTTTCAAATTCTTGTCTGTTCATAGTCAACATGAAAGTAAGGAAGATATAAGATTTTACCCTTAACTATAAGGGTATTTAATAATTTGGCAAGATTTTAGACTCTGCGCGACGTAAATGTTCTTGAAATGTTGCTATGCTTATGTTAAGCTTCTGAGCTAATTTTTTTAATGTCGCTTTTCTAGGATATCGATAATATCCTTCCTCAACTGCTAATTGATAAGATTCTCTCTGTTTAGGACTAAGGCTAGGCATAATTTTAGGAAAATATATAGTATCAAGTTTTACATTATGAAATTTTTCTAAATCTACATGAATGCCTTTTTCTTTCCGAAGATTATCAAGAAACTTCATAAGAACTTCTTTTTCATAGGAAGCAACCTCCCAATGTTCCACTCCCTTTCTGTCAACAAAAACAGGTTTTACAAAGAAAATTCTTGGATCATAATGGGAGCTAGGAATTCCTTCGCCCCTTCTCTTTTCAACAATAAATATCGTATTATTAGATATCTCTAAATTAACAATTCTTTTATCTTTTTTTAAGTCTTTAATGAACGCATCAACATCCTTTTCATTTCCTTCAATAGTATGTCTATGCGCCACAAAATGATATCCTTTTTCATTCCAATGGTTAAGAGAAATTGAAAAAGTAATGCAATTAAATTTCTCGCATCTATTTCCAATCACACAATCATGTTTCAACGAAATACCCACGACCCACATAGATACCTTAAATATCAGGGTTTTTTAAAACCTATTATTCAGCTTACAAAAAAACGACCCCGACAGGATTTGAACCTGCGACCTGTTGCTTAGAAGGCAACTGCTCTATCCAGGCTGAGCTACGGGGTCTTACACAAAGACGCTAAAAATTGTATTTAAACGTTACCAGTGCCTCAAGTTAAAGACGGCCTTCCAAATACTGCCCCCATGTGGGTGCGGCGGATGATAATTCTTATGAATCAGGTGCTTGTTTTTATGCGGCGGCTGCCTGCGCCTATAGTGAACAAGTACGTATCTGAAAACGATAAACACAATTATCGCGGCAAAAAGGTACCAGGCGAATGTTCTCAAAGTTTGCGCATTCCCGTCCGAAATTGCAAAACCGCTAATGCCTCGAGACGAAAGCGTAATAGGCTGCTCAAGTTCATCACGAGCATCTGACGTTTCCACACTCAACACGAGCGTGAACTCACCAAACGCGTCCTTAGGCAATGGAATCTGGAGTGAAAGCTGTTGTAGCTCGCTTGATGGTAAGGACACTTGCTCGTCTCCCTCAGTTAAAACAACGCCTGCCAGATTCTTTAAGGTATAGCGCACAGTTGCATCCAAATCTTCCCCAGTAAAATATTGAAGCGTATATGCAATGACAAGCCGATCAATAGCTTCGCGCGTATAATTGTTGAACTCAATTTCAATATCTGGATTAATGACCGTCACGCTCATTACTTGAGAAATAGTCGCCTCGTTACACTCCATAGTAAGGTCTGCACGATAGAGCCCAGGATTTGTCCCGCGCGGAATCTGTATTTCCGCATCAAAAGAGCCTTGCTCGCCAGAGGCAAGTGAGATCGCTCGATCGCTCGCTATCCACGATTGCAAAGGCGATGAGAAACGCAATCGACAGTTATTCAAGAATCGCGCCCCGGTGTTACGAACTCCGACACTAAAGCGAGTTTCTTCTCCAGCCTTAAGTTCTAACGATTCATTTTCTTGGAACACTGCCCGCGCAACACCAGTCACTCCCGCAGTTCCGCCACCTCCCCCCGCACTACCTCCACCACCTCCAGAAGATTGTACACTAAAACCCTGTTGGCTTGATTGGCTATTGCCTGCTTGATCTTGAGCTCCGAAATTAAGATTATAGTTTCCTGCAGTATTGATAATAACGGTTATTTGGACGACAGTATTTTCACACCCCTCTGCTTCGCTACTCAAAACAAGCTGTGTACTTGCTGCAGCAGCGATACTATAGACGCACTTGGTCGGACTTGTATCATTCACCGTATAATTAAAAGTCACCGGACCCGGAGTAAAGACAGTCTCATTTTGAAGCGTGCTATTAACGATAGGGCTTGTGTAGTCAGTAAAGAAAGTCCGATTCCCCGTAATAGAAGCGTTTCCGGTCACGCCTATGCAAGAAACAGCCCAAGTGTAGTTTCCTTCAGTAAGATTCGTAGCATTAAAGCTCGCTTCAGCGCCCGAAGCAAGAGGTCCATTCTGCAGAGCACCGAGATAAGTGCCATTGAGATTTGCAAAGAGGCTGCAATTTACATCCTGGTTAAAGAAAGGTATGAAGTGTAAAAGCGTCGAGCTGGTGTTGATATAAGACTCTTCCTCAAGGGAGAGTAAGTGTACCGTTGGATTGTTGGTAGAAACAAAGAAGCTCGTTTGATTAGAACTCGTCAACCCCTCAACACTCTCATTTGCATAGAGATTTATGGTATGAAAACCACTAGAAAGACCGAGGGTAGTATTAGAGCAACTAGGAAGCAGAAAAGACACACCACCATCAAGCGTATACCAACAACTGCTCACATTCTGGCCGGTAACAGAAAAGTTCAAAGGCACACTATTATTCCCATAAACAGATGCAAACGATGGATAAAAGAGCAGCACCTGGGGCGCAACGCCAGTTACCAGAGTCTCATTAGAAGTCGAGGTATTAACGCTAAAACTCACACTGGCTGAACTCTCATTGCCTACACTATTATTAGCATACGCAAAAAGCGTATGACTCCCATCGGCAAACATTCGATACACTGAGGTACTATAACTCTCATTTCCAGTGCCATTGAAGAACCATACCGAACTCGCATTTGCACTCGTGATATTAATGAGGACAGAACTATTCGCGTACGTAATGTTGGCTGGACTGGCAAATGCAATGGAAGCCAAGTCAGGCAAACTCGGACCAGTAACGGTTACATACAACGTCTCGCTATCACTTGTATAATTTGTATTCCCTGAATAAAGCACCGTGATGTTAAACGTTCCCACACCGCTAAAAGTCGTCAAGTTTGAAAGTGGACTCGAACCAGAATGTATTAAAGTCCCATTGTTGTAAAGCTGAATAGCCCCAGTTCCGGCAACTAAAGTAGCATTAAGATAAATTGCACTTCCTTGAGCGATGGTTATATTAGCAGAGCTCTGATTCACATGCAGAGTCACATTCCCCGCTGCTTGTGCAACCGTCAAGGTCTGAGTGTGCATGCTCGCGTTCGCCGTGTAGTTCTGCCCGGCCGTCGTGTTCAGCACGTAGACGTAGCTTCCCGCGGCTAACGTGCTAGTCTCGCCAACACCGAGACTCACACCATCACGCAATACACTATATGTAACATCCCCATCACCAGCATTACTCTCGCTCAAACCAATCGTCAGGGCAGTTGGATAGGTCACGCTCCAGCCCCCGCTATTTGTCAAACTACCCTCAGGGATTTTTTTAGAAACAGTATAATAACGCAATCCAGAACTATTGAGATTGCCGTTGGTATCATTAGCCCACCATCGGTAGCTGTACGCTCCTGCAGCTACATCAGTACGGTTGAAGGCATACATTTCATAGCTCGAATAATTAGTCCCCTCCCATTCAAAGTATACTTGATCAAGAGAGTTATCAAAAACATCAACGGTAAACTCGTAAAATTCTCCGCTACTATAAGAGGACCCATTAGTAGGTGACTCTTGATAGTCCAAAAAAGCAGGAGCACTATCGTCAAGAGCAAACGTTATACTACTCGACCCACTGTTTCCAAAGCTGTCATTCGCGTACACTCTCCACGTGTTCGAACCTTGGCTACTGGTCAGACCAGTGACATTTGTCCCACAAACCACTGTCGTATTAGTAACGCCTGCGTTGGTCGAGTACCAACATGTCTGCACATTCGTGTCATAAACGGTGTAGTTGAAAGCAGTCACCGTGCTTGTATAAGTTGTGTTGCTTGGGTAGGCGATAGAAATGTTTGGAGGCACGTTATCTGTAGGAAGATACTCCACACTCACATTAAAAAGTTCAGGGCTAAAGCTCGCGTTGCTTGTTAAGAAATCAAATTTATACTGAAAATATGTAGTATTACTTACGGCAAGCGTTTGTGGAGAGGAATCATTCAGCCAGATAAAACTTTCACCATTACAAGCAACATCATCACAACTCAGAACGCTCACATTGAGCCGTGCTACGCCTCGTAAATAATGGTCTTGAACTTCTTCCACACTAAGCGCCCGGTTATAAACAGCAGCCTCATCAATTAACCCATCGAACGTATAAGCAATGGGATTGCCGCCCTGCCAGCCTGATCCGACCAGAAAATTCTTCGTACTCGTGTTAATTGCGCCGCTATGAGTCGTTGAGTTATCAAGCACCCCATCACTGTAAAGAGAAACAGTCGATCCGTTATAGGTAAGAACAAGATGGTACCAAGTTGCAGCAGAGTGCACTTTTCTGCCGATCAACACTTTCTGACCTGCAGGAGTTACAATAGAACCACGCGCAGTGCCGGAAGCACTATTTATATAGAGAGAGTACTGTCGCTGCCAATCCTTATCAAGAATAGTGGGGGCCGTACCTGGAAAGCTTTCTGCCCTAATCCAAGCTTCAAGAGTAATCTGCGATCCAATACTATTCAGCCCTGAAGGATTGGTGAAATTAAGATAATCATCAGTTCCTGTTGTCTCAAAATCGAGAGCTCTACCAAATTTGCCAGCAGTAGATGAAGCAGGGCAGGCAGCGCCACTGCACGTTCCGTTATAGGCATTTCCTGAAAAATCAAAAAAGGTTGTTCCAGAAGATTCATTCAGGTGAATAAGGAGAACATTGCCAGTCATGTTTGCCTTCCGAATAAAGTCGCCAGTCTCAACAACCCCATTTGCAGGAAGTTCACATTGATAGCACACCCCTCCGAGCCAGGAAATAGTGTTCCAACTTGAGTTTGAACCCGCATCAAAGATTCGACTGGTAAAGTTTCCCGAACTGAACGTAGCGTTCAATTGGACAGCCGCTTTACTGGTATTGTAAAAAGTCCTAAAATGCGTTCCAGAGTTAAAGTTTTCCGCAGTTGTATCACTGAAAGTAAGCCCTGTAACAATAAAAAGATTAGTTAAAAAAACAGCGCAAATGCAAGTTAAAAGCACCCCTTTCCTCATCGAATAAAATGACGAGAGGCTTTTAAATACATTACTATAAAAAGCCATGTTTCTTGCAAGGTCCATGGACGTGGAAATCATTTTCCTTGGCACAGGTAATGCAATGCCGACTGCCAAGCGCGCTCATACTGCAATTCTACTCAAAGCAGGTGCAGAAAAAATATTAGTTGACTGTGGAGAAGGCACGCAAAGACAGCTAAGAATTGCAGAAGAAAACCCGTGCAAACTTACACGAATACTCATTACACATTTACATGGGGACCATACACTTGGGCTGCCAGGACTATTGAAAACGCTAGAAATGTCAGAATACCAAAAAACGCTTCAAATTTACGGCCCACGCGGAATAAAACGTCATATAGAAATGCTTGCGGCAATCTATGGGCAGTTCAGAATAAAGCACGAAGTATATGAAATTCTCGGAGGAAAGATTGAAGAAAAAGAATTTACCATTGAAGCGCTACCGATGCAACATACTACCCACACGCTTGCATACTCTTTCACTATCAAAGACAAGCGACGTATAGATAAACAGAAGCTTGCAAAACTCAAAATTTCTCCAAGCCCGCTCCTTGCCAAACTTCAACACGGGAAGGCAATTACCATAGAAGGCGTCAAGTTAGACCCTAAGAAACTCACGTATCTTGAAAAAGGAAAGAAGATAACGTTCATACTCGACACATTACCAAACAAAAACGCGGTTAAAATAGCAAAAGATGCTGACTTGGTAATATGTGAAGCAGCATTTAGCTCAAAAGATCAAGCATTAGCCGCAAGCCATCAGCATCTAACAAGCACACAAGCGGCAACAATAGCTAAACAAGCAAAAGCAACCCGTTTGTTGCTGACACATATCTCTCAGCGCTATGAGCATGACCTTTCCAAAATAGAGAAAGAAGCACGCATGTTATTCAAGAACACTTCAGTAGTGCAAGATTTTCAAAAAATAACAATTTAAGCGTGCGCTGGAGAAATATAGATAATCGTGTCGCCTCTAAGGAACACGAGCCCCAAACTTTTATGCACAGCACCGTTGATATGTTCTTTTGCGTTATCAACGACTACGTTGATATGGATATCGAAAGCCTTTAAAGTCCCAACAATCTGTCGGTCGCTCTTAAGCTGTACGATAACCTCTTTTCCTTTTGACGCGTTGAGCAAATCAAGCGGTCGTTCAATTCCGTTTGCCATAAATGCAATCATTTCCCGCGGTATTTAAAACTATGTGTGTTGAAAAACACAAATCGTCAAGAAAAGATTTAAAAGTCACCGCTGAAGAGAATATCGATGACAACACGACACCTCTTAATGGGATTTAACGATAATGCATTCCGCGCGCTTATGGTGCGCACCACTCAACCTATGACTGCTCCAGTATGCCGTGTAGACAACGCGCAAGCAGAAGCACATTTCCTAAGAGGAATACAAGTAGGATCAGGAAAAGGCCTTTATTCACACTTCATTGCAGATGCAAATTTCGGCAATAAGAATAGTTACCTTGATATACAACCTGCCTTGAGAATATACGAAGCGCTGCAACCGCGGATCCAAGAGTGCACTGCCGCACTTCTTATTCTTGCACGCAACGCAACTATGGAAGATGCATTAAGAAGCGGTAAGATTCCTGTAATGTTAGCATCCGATTTCAGCGCTGAACACATAAGACGATTTATTGAATCGTACACACCGAAATAATAAAGATCATTTTTGTGCAAAGCTCCCATAGAAGTAAGTTTTAAATAGCCATTCTCGCTCAACTCGTCATGGATACAGGACGTAAAGTTACAGGCGGAAAATATCACGCACGTAGAAAGAAACGATTGCACGAAGGCGTAGGACGTATTACAACGGCCACGCTAGGCGAGACCAAAACAAAGACCTACCGTGTTCGCGGCGGCACGATACGCCAGTCAGTCGCTCGAACAAATACAGTAAATATTCAAACCGGTAAAACCAGCAAGAAAGCTGAGATTGTCAACGTTACTGAAACACCGCAAAATAAGTTCTTGGCACGTCAAAATCGACTAGCAAAGGGAGTTATTATCGAAACCTCTCTAGGCAAAGCACGCATTACCAATCGACCATCACGAGAAGGCGTAGTAAACGCAATGCTCCTCGAAAATATCAAGAAGTAATTCTAAACCGAATAACTCCCAGAAAGATTTAAATAGCCAGATAGTGGTTCCTATTTAAACTTTTTTATACCTCCATGAGTTACGTTAAAAGATGTCCTGAATGCCAAAGCGTTAACCTCACCTATGATGACCAACGTGGCGAAATTGTCTGCAATGAATGCGGCCTCCTCATAGAAGAAAAAATGGTCGATACTGGCCAAGAAACAGGCGGTCAGTTTGACAAGTCTGAGAAAAAAACGCGAGGCGGCGCTCCATTATCCATTCAAAAATATGACAAAGGTCTGACAACAAACGTCGGTGAAATCTCTGATATCTATAAACTTGAACATGGTCAGACCCGTAAATTCTTACGTCTGAAGAAATGGCAAGAGCGTGTCTCAACTTCGATTGAACGCAATCTGAGATTAGCCATGGCTGAGCTGCGCCGTGAGACGAGCTTCCTTAATTTGCCAAACGTAGTACGTGATGAAGCGGCTCGTGTATACAACTTCGTTCTTCAGCGCGGTCTTGTTCGTGGTAGGAGCATGGAATCCGTTATTGCTGCATGTATCTACGCCGCGTGCCGTTCCTATAATATTCCAAGAACGCTTGATGAAATCGCAGCAACATCCGACGTCCCACGAAAAGAAATCGGCCGAACTTACCGCTTCATGATTCGCAAGCTAGGCATTAAAGTTCGCCCGAGCTCTCCAAAAGACTACATCGCCCGTTTCTCCTCGATCTTGCACTTATCGCCAAAATCGCAAAATGAAGCACTCAAGATCCTAAAGAAAGCCGATATCTCTGAATTGACAAGTGGCCGCGGTCCTGCGGGCATCGCTGCTGCTGCACTCTACGTCGCAGCATTACTAAATGGCGAGAAGCGTACACAGCGTGAAGTAGCCGATGTAGCAGGAATAACAGAAGTCACCATCAGAAACCGTTACAAAGAACTGATCGATAGACTTGGAATAGAAGACAAGCTTAAAGAATTCGAACAGAAGAAAGCAGCGCCTCAAGCTGCCTAAATGACTGGTTAAGGACAACACCACTTTTATTAAAACGCATAGCAGTTAATGTAATGAATTACAAAGAGCAAGTGTTGAACTCTCAAAATAACCTTAAGACGATAGAGAGAAGTGATCAAGAGATAGTCGTAAAAGCACGTTATGGTCCGTCCCGACCAACGCGAATACCCTTTGAATTAAATGAAGAGTTGGCCTGTTTTGCCGCGGCAATAATTGGAGACGGACATTTAAAGAAGGATAAGTTTCAGTTATGTTTAGATAGTGTGCAAGAAAGAATTACAATAGAATTTAAAACAATCTGCTCAAAAATATTTCATAGAGAATTTAATGTTATAAAGATCGAAAGAGAATACAGAAACGAATATCGCCTTATTATAGATAGCAAAGCAATTTACAACTTGCTTAAAGAAGT